>NZ_AP021883.1 GCF_009937995.1 Sulfuriferula nivalis | reverse complement strand
ATCGTACTGACCACAAGGTAGCAAGTTCTAATTGCAATGCGCGACTTTAAAAGTGATTTCATCATACGCCTACCGTAGTTACGGTATCCTCAATCTTCAATGGTGATTTACGATTGGAAAAAAGGTCTATTAGTAGCGGCAGGACGATGAGCACCAGCACCGGCGCAAGCAGAATTCCGCCTACCACCACCAAGGCCAGTGGTTTTTGCACCTGAGAACCAATACCTGTTGCAAAAGCAGCTGGCAGCAACCCAACGCACGCAGCATTACATGTCATCATCACAGGACGCAGTCTAGTCTGACATGACTGGATAATAGCCTGCTTGCGATCCACTCCAGTTTCAATCAGCTGGTTGTAATACGTCAGCACGATAATTCCCTCCATTACCGAAATACCAAACAAGCCGATAAAACCGATGGCCGCTGATACGCTGAATGCCGTGCCCGTCAAATAGAGTGCAAAAATCCCACCTATCAACGCCATCGGCATTACACTGGCAGCAAGCAAGGTGTCCGTTATTGAATTGAAATTAAAAAACAGCAGCAACAAAATAAATCCCAGACTTAAAGGCACAACAATTTTAAGCCGAGCCATCGCCTCATTCATTTGCCCGAATTCACCCACCCATTCCATTCGGTAACCACCAGGTATTTTCACTTGCGCTGCCACTTTCTGCTGCGCTTCCATGACGGCACCACCCAAATCACGCCCCCGCACACTGAATTTAATCGGGATATAACGTTCCTGCCCTTCCCGATAGATAAAGGATGCACCAGAAACGAGTTCGACGTTGGCAACATCGGTTAATGGAATTTGAACCACACCATTTCCACTTGGATTAGGCGCACCGATAGTAATTCGCTTGATTGCGTCCAAATTTTGACGATCATGCTGAGCAAGTCGCACGATAATAGGAAAATTGCGATCACTGCCATCTTCATAAAGATTTCCAGCGGCCTGCCCACCTATCGCAGCTTGCACTGTGGCATTGATATCACCTGGCGCCAACCCATAGCGTGCAGCCCGGGCACGATCGATGTCAATTTTAACTGTTGGCTGACCCAACGCCCGGAAAATAGACAAATCCGTAATACCAGGTACGGTTGCCATAACTTTCTGAATTTGGTTGGCCGTTTTTTCCAGCGTAGCCAAGTCATTTCCATATAGTTTGACTGAGTTTTGACCTTTGACACCAGACGATGCCTCTTCCACATTATCCTCAATATATTGTGAGAAATTGAACTCTACACCAGGGAATTCGGCCTGCATTTTCGCGCTAATTTCATCTGTGAGTTTCTCTTTATCAACTCCTTTTGGCCATGTATCAAATGGAATTAATGGCACAAAGAATTCAGCATTAAAAAACCCCGTTGCATCTGTTCCATCATCAGGCCGGCCATTTTGCGATATCACGGTTTTTACTTCTGGATATGCTTTGATTAAGGTACGCATCCGATTGACATAAGCATTACTTTCCTCCAAAGAAATGGAGTCTGGCATTGATGCTCTGATCCACATATTGCCTTCTTCAAGTTTAGGTAAAAACTCCATTCCCAATGAATGCACCGCAAACCCCGCCATCACCACCAAGATACCTGCACAAAAAAGCGTCAAGATGCGATTTGCAAGCGCAAACCCTATTACTGGCGTATAAACCCGTCGCATCCATCCCACGACTATCGTTTCTGTTTCCGTAACATGCGCTGGCAATAATAGGGAACTCAAGGCTGGCGCAATGGTGAAAGTCGCGACCAGTCCGCCAATGATGGCATAAGCATAAGTGGATGCCATCGGGCCAAAGATATGACCTTCCACGCCGCTCAAGGTGAACAGTGGAATGAACCCAGCAATAATAATAGCTGCGGAAAAGAAAATGGAGCGATTCACTTCCGTTGCAGCGAAGGCAATATGCGCCAGTTTTCCGTGCAACGTACTATCTGGACGAATGTGCAACATAAAACGTGGCATCTCTGCGTGTGATTTCTCTCGACTTTCGGCAAGGTGCCGAAAGATGTTTTCTACCATAATCACCGTAGCATCCACAATCAAACCAAAATCGATCGCGCCTACTGATAGTAAATTGGCTGATTCGCCACGCAACACCATAATGATAATCGCAAAGAACATCGCGAACGGAATCGTAGCGCTTACGATAATGGCACTGCGTAAGTTACCCAAAAACACCCACTGCACAACAAAAATCAGTACTATACCGAACAGCAAGTTTTCAATTACCGTGTGTGTGGTAACACTTATCAACTCGCTGCGGTCATAGATACGTTCAATATGAACGCCAGGCGGTAACACGCCAGATTCATTGATATTTTTAAGCTCGGCCTCTACACGCTGGATAGTTGGGGTGCTTTGTTCTCCGCGCCGCATAAGCACGATGCCTTGCACGATGTCGTTATCCGCATCATTACCAGCAATTCCCAAGCGCGGCAGGTTGCTCACACTGATAGTCGCAATGTCATGCATCAGAACTGGTGTGCCATTGCTCACGGTAATCATGGTATTACGAATATCATCTATTGAATGAATCAGACCAATACCACGCACCACCGCCGCCTGCGCACCAAAATTCACTGTTTGACCGCCCACGTTAAGGTTGCTGTTATTGAGCACCTGTAAAACCTGTGGAACAGTGAGTCCATAATGGATCAGTTTTGACTGATCAATGCTAACTTCATAATCCTTGGTTTTACCACCCCAACCATTAACATCAATCACACCTGGCACAGCTTTGAAACGCCGCTCTAACATCCAGTCTTCTATCGTCTTCAAATCCTGAACTGAATAGCCTGGCGGCCCATAGACGCGATAACGCAAAATTTCGCCTATCGGACTCTCTGGAGAAATGCCTGGCATCGCCCCATTCGGCAAGGGTGGTAATTGTGATAAACGGTTAATTACCTGCTGTTCAGCGTCTTTATAACTGATGTCATAAGTAAACTGCACCTTAACGTCAGACAAGCCGAATAGCGAGATAGTCCGCACCGTTGTGACATGCGGAATGCCCGCCAGTTGTATTTCAAGCGGGATGGTAATATAACGTTCAATTTCTTCAGCAGACTGTCCTGTGCTCTGGGTAACAATATCAACCAGAGGTGGAACTGGGTCTGGGTAAGCTTCAATATTGAGCTTAATAAAACTGACTACACCAGCAATGAAAAGGGTTGCCATCATAAGCATGACGGCAACGCGCTGCTTAAGCGCGAATGCGACGACTTTATCCATTATTCGCTCCCACTCGTTGCACGATCTATGAACAAAGTCCCATGAGTGACAATTTTTTCACCATCAGCAAGTCCCGACGTAATTTCCAGAAAATCACCGCTCGCACGTCCAATATGGACAGGCCGTATCGCTAGCGTACCATCACTATTTGCAACGAATACATGTGCTTCATTCCCTTCGTACACCACAGCACTTTGTGGCACACCAACGGCTTTGACTGGTGTGCTGGTCACGATACTAAAATTGGCAAACATCATCGGTTTCAAAGCGCCATCTTTATTATCAACAATGGCGCGTACTGCCAAACGGTGGGTATTCACATCCATCGCCGGGGCAACCCAAGATAATTTAGCCTTGAAAACGCGATCAGGAAGCGCCAGCACACGCACTTCGACTGGCTGTCCAACATGCACCAATTGCGCATCTGCCTCGCGCACATTGGCTATCATATAAACACTTGATAAATTTCCTATCGTATAAACTGGCGCGCTGGTACCCCCAGATGCGCTTTGAATATATTGACCAACACCAACCTGACGCTGCGTCACAGTACCAGAAACAGGCGCTTTGACCAGCACCACAGGGTTAACCTCTGATGTCTTAGCACCATTTTCTATGGAATTAATTTCCTGCTCTGATTTACCTAAAATACTCAACTGATTTCGTACTGCCTGCAGATTGCCTTGCGCTGTAGCCAGATCAGACTGACTCTGTAACCAATCTTTCTGTGCCCCCGCCTTTGCCAAATAAAGCTCATGCTGACGGGCTTCAGCAGCCGTTGTCAGCGCAACCTGCGCATGCGCTGCGATTAATGCACTCTTCGCCTGTACAAACTCTGTAGCGGCGATCGCCATCAATGGGTCGCCTTTCTTAACCACATCGCCAAGTTGTGCAATTACACGAGTCACTTGCCCAGAATAAGGCGAAAACACCTGAGTCGTTGTGTCGTCGTTATATGCAATCGTGCCATCGGTTATTTCTTCGCCGCGAAAATCAATCTGTTGAACCTGAGCAATACCAAGGCTATCCATTTGCGCATTAGTCGGACGGAAAGTACCGGGTGCCGCTGGCTTATCCGTACTTACCTCAGGCTTATCTGCATGACGATGCCATACAAAACCAATGATACCCAGCAACAATATGATGCAAAAAACAACAAACAGTTGTAGTTTTAGCGATAATGATTTGGATGTGGTCTGCGCAGGATTAGTATCAATGGGCGTGGTCATGTTGTTACTCTTTGTAAGGTCGAGAGACAGGTCATTTTAAATATTGCACTTCATACTTCGATTCGAGATGCATATTACTGATTTAACCTGACAATTACATGCCAACAACCTTTCAGCGATACAATATTTAGCATTATGGCAATTGATAAACACGCAGATTGCGTCATTACACCAACTGCCGAAAGGTAATCAGACCATATAGGGTTAAACCGCAGGATGGCATGAGCTTATGAAAACAGATCAACATCACAAGCAAAAATCAGGCAGTGGCTCAATCTAGTAATGCAATTCAAACATATCGCTATTCCCCATGCGGCATTTGCGCGAGCAGCAATTTGCACGTAACGGCTATAGCTCTATGAAAACAACCTGTCACAAAGCGGTCATTGGCGAACGACTTCTGTCATGCCAAAGGGAAGGTCCGCAAAGGCAGAGTAGTGTGCATTCGACACACCATCTCCGACCAGTTGAATCCGCAGTTGCAAGCGGTCAGCCTGACCTTGCATCGAGACCAACGGCTGCTATGCCAACCAGAAACATCCATTCAAAAACTCACGAACAGTAGGTAGCGCTTTTACACCATTTCCGGTGGCGGGTTTGTGAGCATTATGGGGGTGCTTTTGAAACCTTATAGGTGGCGGGTTTGCAAGCATTCTGAGTGGCGGATTTCACCAGAATACGCATTAATCCCAATTTGTCGAAGGTGGCATTGGTAAGGCCGTCTTTGCACGACGATCTAATCGTAGCCGTTTTCGGGGCGGGTTTCTTTTTTTAAAAGAAAACGCGCGTTTACGCGCTCATGATATGGTTTGTTGTTTTTTTCGTTGTGTGCGCGCCTAGCGCACTCATTATGACGGGGGGAGCCGCCCGCAGGGTGGGGGGCGAAGCCCCCTATGTTCTCCACTATTTAAAAAAATAGGTTGATTTAAAAGTTATCCACAGGGCTGAATCTCGGTCAATGTGTTTAACAAAAGATTAAATCAAACCTTAAACCAAACCTTAACAGCTTAATGGGGTTGTTTTTAACAATAAAATCAATGTGTTATATTGCTATATGTGCAGAAAATTGCGGTCATATGTGCAGAAAATTGCGGTCATATGTGCAGAAAATTGCGGTCATATGTGCAGAAAATTGCGGTATATGTGCAGAAAATTGCGGTATATGTGCAGAAAATTGCGGTGAAAAAATAAAGATATGTGCAGAAAATTGCGGTGAATGTGCAGTAGGTGTTAATGATTCTGCATATATGCTATTATGTGCAGTAGGTGTTAATGATTCTGCATATATGCTATTATGTGCAGTAGGTGTTAATGATTCTGCATATATGCTATTATGTGCAGTAGGTGTTAATGATTCTGCATATATGCTATTATGTGCAGTAGGTGTTAACTGATTTGCATATATTGTTTTATGTGCAGCAACCAACAATTGGCGCGTATATGAGCAAAAAACTACCCGTATTTAAAACCGTAGACTTAATTAGCGCGGGGTATAGATTGAGTTCTTTTGAGCAAAAAATACTTCTATACGCCATTTGCATGGCGCGGGAAACTGAAACTGGTCTTTCTGAAACAACCCCATTAACGATAAAGGCGACTGAATTTTCGGCGCGTTTCGGGCTTAACGATAATAGTATTTATGCACAGTTAAAAAGCTTTTCTGAAGACTTTTACAATAGAGATATAAAGTTCTCAACCGCTGGGGAGTTTTCAGGTGTTGATAATAGGCGCGTTAGGTGGCTGTCCGAGTTCGGCTACAATGACAGTCAAGGGACTGTAAGCGTTGTTTTTACCCCTAGGGTCATTAGCGAAATTAGCCGCATAGACGGAAGATTAAACCCGTATATATCTTACGTCCTAAATAATGTTTGTGACATGCACGGCATTTATTCAATCAGGCTTTACGAGTGGTTAATGGCTTTTAAATTGATTGGTGCGAGAGAGCTAACCATAGAATTCATGAAGGAAAGCCTTGAGCTTGGCGACAAATATGAGCTATTCACGCATTTCAGGCGCTACGTTATAGAGAATTCAATCGCGGAAATAAATAAATGTTCTGACATTATCATTGATAAGCCAAAACTGATTAAAACAGGCCGCAATGTCACATCTATGGTTTTTAAGTTTAGATTTAAAAATCCAGATACCCCAGCCGCCGCGAAGAAAGCAAAACCCGCAAAATACAAACCATCACCAGCCCGTACAGGCGAAAGTCAACAACAGTACGAAGATCGGATAAGGCGCGAATATGCGGAAGAAGAAATCAAACGAATCAGAGATAGTCAGCTAAAAAGTCTGGAAGAAAACGACAGCAATAAATGATAGTTTTCGCCTAGGCGAAAACACAACATTTTTATCAACGAAGAAAGGCAAATATGGATAGCAGTGATTGGATTGAGTTAAACAAATTTGGTGCGGAAACCAGCATAAAGTTTCTGAAGAAATCAACGGTGGTTGGCGTAGAGGTTAGACAGGAGCAAAGTTACGTTACTGTCCATATAGAAACGGAAAAGGCCACAATCATTTATGCCCGATTTGATGGCATGACAAAAGAAGTTATGACAAAAGCCAGAACCGAAGCGCAATTTTTGCTCGCAGAAATTTGTCGTTCTGGCTTCAATAAACCAAGAGAATACGCTGATTTTCCGCCGCTGGTTGGCGAATCAGAAAGCGAATATGAAGCGCGAAGCAAAATAGATGCTGTTACTTACAGACACCAAAATCGCGATTTTCCTGAGTTTTATCTGTCGCGCGAGGACTGAATATGGGGCATTACGGCATAGTCCACATGATAACAAGCGCATTGATTCACAGCGCCATTTATGGCGCAATGTATCACGTTTTTAAAGGCTTAACAGCGGTCGAGGCGGTAAGCCTCGGCGTTGTTATAATCGGTTTCGCGTGGTTCTTTTACGCAAAAATGAACAACAAAAAATAAACAACTAATCGAGGATCGCATGAAAAGAACAGTAAAAAAATGTTATAATGAAAGCGTGATTTAATCCGTCACGTTGATGAAATAAACCTTTAACCGCTCTTGTAAAAAAGAGCGGTTTTTTTATTACGATAATAAATTTGAATAAAAATCACTCAAGCCAGCGCGTTACCGCCTCCTGTTGATTGATTGACAACATCTCAAAATCACGGCCTTCCTGCTTAAAATAATTCATTTCACCAAGCACGGCCGCCAGCCTAGAAGCGTCACGCGACAAGCAATAATTTATTGTTGGCTCTGCCTGCAAACAATTTTGCAATGAAGCGGCCGCACTTTCTGACAAGCTGGCCCTGGTAACAGAAAATTTCGACAAAACCGCAACTGATAATATAAATCTCTGGATTGACACGGCCAACCAAGCAACAGGGATTTTTCAGAAAAAAATCTTAGAGCTTGAGGCAAAAGTAAATGGTTTATCTTTGCCTGACTTCTTGGAAAAAAGACAAGTACCAGAAGTCCAAGCCTCAAAAAGTCACGCAATAACTGATTTTTACGTCCTTATGGTTTTCATGTCCGGGGTTCTGCTTGGCGTTATTATTTGTTACCTGGTTTACTTAGTCCTTCATAATTTCAAATAAGATTTAAGCGATTTAAAATGCCGTTCAGTTCTTCTTGTATAGCCAACGGTAAAATAATCCAATAGCGCTCGTCCTGTAACGAATCAAGCCGTTTTATCGCACAATCCACCCCCCGTTTATGCAAGCTGCTTTTTAACCCATATAATCGAAGCTGGTACTGGTAAGGCCGTCTTTGCACGACGGGCTTTTCGTAGCCGTTTTCGGGGTGGGTTTCGGTTTTTTGTCAGACGCGAGTTTACTCGCTCATTTTATGGGGTGAAGCGCATAGCGCGAGGGGCGTAGCCCTTGGGGATGCCGGGTGGGAGCGCGAAGCGCGGGCGGAGGCCGTAGGCCGGAGGAGCTGGCGGGGCTTGCCCCCAAGAAGCGGTGGGGCTTTTCAATGCTTTTAAAACCTTTTAAAACCTTTTCGGACTCGCGTAAGCCACGTAAATATTGGCCTGCAGCGATTGAAAAGGGAGTGATTTACTGTTTAAAGGGAGTAATTTACTGAATAAAGGGAGTGATTTACTGAATAAAGGGAGTGATTTACTGAATAAAGGGAGTGATTTACGGTCTTCGCAGGGAGTAATTTACTGAATAAAGGGAGTAAATTACTGTCTTTATCCACAGGCTTACGGCCATGCCTGGGATGAGTGTAAAACGCGCAATATCTCTATGCGCTTTTCCTTTAGCTTAACGCGATAGATCACCACAAATTGGGTGTGGCTAATTATTAGCTCGCGTGAGCCTTGTTTGCGTCCTGTGCGTCCTAATTCCGGATAGGCGGGTAATTGGGGTCGCTGTAGAAAACGGAATTTAAAGTACGTTAAGCCCCAGGCATCGGCCGCAACGGCCTGAACTTACCTGCCCCGATCTTAGCGCTGGAGCGCCAGACGTAATCGCCCGTCAGGTTGATGTGCTCCCAGCCCAGTGGCGACAGGTATTGCAATAGCAAGGTGTCCACCTCCTGGCCATGGTTCCGCAAAGTGGCTGTGGCCCGCTCCAGGTAGACCGTATTCCACAAAACGATGGCCGCCGTGACCAGGTTCAAACCACTAGCCCGGTAACGCTGCTGCTCAAAGCTGCGGTCGCGGATTTCGCCCAGTCGGTTGAAGAACACAGCCCTGGCCAGCGCGTTACGCGCCTCTCCCTTGTTCAGTCCGGCATTGACGCGGCGGCGCAACTCCACGCTTTGCAACCAGTCCAGAATAAACAGCGTGCGCTCAATGCGGCCCAACTCACGCAGTGCCACCGCCAAACCGTTTTGTCGTGGGTAACTGCCTAGCTTTCGCAGCATCAGCGAAGCTGTCACGGTGCCTTGCTTGATGGATGTGGCGAGCCGTAGGATTTCATCCCAATGGGCACGAATCTGCTTGATCTTCAATCGCTCACCGCTGATCATCGGTTTGAGACCGTCATAGACGGTGTCGCCTTTCGGAATGAAGAGCTTGGTCTCGCCTAAGTCACGGATGCGCGGCGCGAACCGAAAGCCTACGAAGGGCATCAGGCCAAAGACGTGATCGGTGAAACCTGCTGTGTCGGTGTAGTGCTCCTCGATCCGCAAGTCCGACTCGTGGTACAGCAAGCCATCCAGCACATAGGTGGAGTCGCGCACCCCGACATTGACCACCTTGGTGCTGAACGGTGCGTACTGGTCGGAGATATGGGTGTAGAAGGTGCGCCCCGGTTCCGAGCCGTACTTTGGATTGACATGGCCGGTGCTTTGGGCCTTGCTGCCTACCCGGAAGTTTTGTCCGTCCGATGAGGACGTGGTGCCATCCCCCCAGTGGTCGGCAAAAGGTTGCCGGAATTGGGTATTCACCAGGTTGGCCAAGGCGGCGTTGTAGGTTTCATCGCGGATGTGCCAGGCTTGCAGCCAAGCTAGCTTGGTGTAGGTGGTGCCAGGGCAGGACTCGGCCATCTTGGACAACCCCAGGTTAATACCGTCAGCCAGGAGGGTTGTCATCAACAATGTTTTGTCTTTGGCTACGTCGCCGGACTTCAGGTGGGTGAAGTGGTTGGTAAAGCCAGTCCACCCATCGACCTCCATCAGCAGCTCGGTAATCTTGATGTGGGGCAGCAGTGCCGCCGACTGGTCTATCAGGGCTTGTGCCTCATCGGGTACTACCGCGTCCAGTGGCGTGATCTTCAAACCCGTGGCTGTGGTGATGATGGCGTCCGGCAACTCGTTGGCTAGCGCCATCAAGTTGGCCTTGGCAAGCTGGGATTCCAGCAGCGTCAACCGCTCATGGAGGTACTGGTCACAGTCAGTTGGCACGGCCAGCGGCAATTCGTCGGCCAGTTGCATTGTGGTGAACTTCTCGACAGGGACAAGGTACTCATTGAAGTTCTTGAATTGGCGAGAACCTTGCACCCACACATCACCTGAACGCAGCTTGTTCTTCAGTTCCGACAAGGCGCATAGCTCATAGAAACGGCGGTCGAAACCATTGCTGGTTTTGACTAACCGTGCCCAGCGGGGCGTGATGAATTTGCTGGGCGCGTCCGCTGGCACTTGTTTAGCGTTGCTGGAGTTCATCAAGCGCAGTGCCTCGATAGCTTCCAGTACATCTTTGGCTGCTGGCGCGGCACGCAGTTTCAGCACATTCAGAAATTCAGGCGCATAGCGGCGCAAAGTCGCATATCCATCACCCATGCGGTGCAGGAAATCAAAGCTCTCGGGCTGGGCCAGCACTTGTGCCTCGCTGACGCTCTCGGCGAAGTCTTCCCAAGGAAGCACCGATTCAATGGCTGCGAATGGGTCAGCGCCTGTTTTCTTGGCTTCAATCAGCGCCAAGCCGATACGGCTGTAGAGGCACACCTTGTCATTGATGGCTTTGCCGGAGGCCTGAAACTGCTGCTGGTGCTTGTTTTTGGCTGCGTTGAACAGCTTGCCGATGATGCGGTCGTGCAGGTCGATTATTTCGTCGATGACCGTAGCCATGCCCTCAATGGCCAGCGCTACCAAGGTGGCATAGCGCCGCTGCGGCTCGAACTTGGCCAAGTCAAAGGCCCGCATTTGCCCACCCTCTCGGGCGATTTTGAGAAGACGGTTTTGATGTACCACGTGTTCAACACTGGCTGGCAGATCAAGTGCTTGCCATGATTTCAGGCGCTCAATATGCTCCAGCATGTGGCGCGAGTTTGGCTTCTTGGGTGATAGGCGCAGCCAGGCCAGCTTGGTTGTCTTGCTCCCCTCCTTGTGCAACAGTAGCTCATCCAGTCGCTGGCGGTGGGCGCGGGTCAGCTGATCTGACAGTGCCGCATAAATGCATTTGTTGGCACGGGTGATGGCTTCGGCACAAATACGCTCAATGACGTCAACGGTGGGCAACAACACCCCCTTGCTACGCAGCGACTCGGCCAGAACACTGGCCAGTACGATGCCCTTGTCAATCTGCAAGGCAAGCTCACCCAGGCTGTGCACTGCGGCCCGATAGTGGCTCAACGTGGTGAACGACTGAAATTCATAAGCGGCTTGGAGTTCCAAAAGATGTTCGCGCCGCGTTTCGGCACGCTGGTGCCCGTAGTCGTTCCAAGCCTCGCGGGGAACCTTCAACTCATTCGCCACCATGTTCAGTAAGTGGGCGGAAGGTTCGGCATCAACGCCCAGCAAGATGCCAGGGTAGCGCATGTAACAAAGCTGAACTGCAAAGCCCAACCGGTTCTGAGCACCGCGATGCTGGCGAATGAGTGCCAAGTCGACCTCGCTGAAGGTATACAGACGGATCAACTCATCCCCGGCTGTCGGGATGGCCAGAAGGCTTTCGCGCTCATTTGCAGACAAGATCGAACGGCGGGGCATGCTGTTTCCTTCTTCTTAAAAATGTAGGTTTTTGATAAGCCTCGCCTAGTCGCCGATGCGGCACGCAAAATCAAGGCACTTCCATTCTCACAAATAGTTCTTGATATGTTATTCTCAGTCAACTACCATTACAACGAGTTTTGATAAGGAGAGATGCTATGCAAGCCGTGACGACTGCCCCGCCCATACCCACGGGCAAGATCAAGAGCTTTGGTGCGTTCGGGCCAAAGTACGAAGTTGGCAAGCCACTTCGCCAGTTGGATGATGGTGACTGGATGGTCGAGGTCAAGATGGTCGAGACAGGCGAGTCCGCCGAATATCGGTTGACACATGTTTACGATGATCCAGAGGCTCGCTAATGTACGCAGTTTCCTTTGATCTGACGGTGGCCGACGCCGAGATGAACCACCCAAAAGGGGTTTCACAGGCATACACCGAGATCGGTGCCATCTTGGGTGAACATGGTTTTCGCCGAGTTCAAGGTAGCTTGTATGTGACAGACAACGAGGACATGGCCAATCTCTTCCTTGCCTTCCAAACGTTGCGTGCTCGTCCTTGGTTTCCGAAGTCCGTACGAGATATCCGAGCCTTCCGCATTGAGCAATGGTCAGATTTTACCGCCGTGGTTAAAGGAGTCTGAGCAATGAGCCAATCCACCGCACATAAATTTCACATTACAAAATCATGTTGATCGGGTATGCACGCGTTTCGACACAAGACCAAAACCTTGACCTTCAGATCGACGCTTTAACCAAAGCGGGCTGTACAAAACTGTTTGACGACAAAATCAGCGGCAGTAGTAGAGAACGGCTAGGGCTTACGAAGGCTCTGGATATGCTGCGCGAAGGCGATACCCTCGTGGTGTGGAAGCTTGATCGTTTAGGGCGTAGCGTAAAAAACCTGGTCGATTTGGTCAGTGATTTGCACAAGCAAGGTGTCCAGTTCAAAAGCCTGACTGACGCCATTGACACTGGCACCCCGTCAGGCCGCTTCTTCTTTCACGTCATGGCCAGCCTAGCCGAAATGGAACGTGAACTGACGGTGGAGCGCACCCGCGCAGGGCTGGAAGTCGCCAGAAAACTTGGCCGTACAGGTGGGCGCAAACGAAAAATGACCGACAGTAAGATCGAGTCAGCCAAGAAGCTGCTGGCCAACGGCGTGCCACCTTGTGACGTAGCTCATAACCTCGGCGTGTCCGTGCCAACCCTGTACCGCTGGATTCCAGCTTCTGGGACGGCTTAACGTACTTTAAATTCCGTTTTCTACAGCGACCCCAAGTTGAAAAACTTAAAAAACAGGTCAATATTGCTAACGCCGCACTTGAAATGAAAAAGCTGTTTTAAACAGCATAATCATCCATAAGCGACAAGTCGCTTATGGATAGGCGCACGAAACGAACAAAATCACACCTGTCATTTTTTGGCTGATTAAATGAATAATATTGCGAATGGATTTCATTAATGCTGCATCAACATAAAGCATATTGTGCCTGATAAATTGTTCTGTTATGGCTGCGCCAGACATTATCCCGCACAGACGATAGGTCGGTTCATCAAAGACGCTAAAGGCAACGCCCGCTGGTGTTGTGATAAATGCCGCAAGGCTAAGAAGGCTTCCGCACGTCTATACGCACCACAACGCCACGCTAACGATGGTTAAATACCTGCAGCAACATCCTTTTGTTGCTTACCAAAGCCAATTTAACACCGTCAACAAACCCAAAACTAAATATTGCGATGGTTTTCATATTTACTACTCCAGGTGAGGATATGAACAATCATGCTAAGACCATTCAAATGATGCCTTATTCATTATTTTCCTGAATATTTTGTTTCTTTTTGTGATCTTCAGCACGATGTGTGTTCGCATAGATAGCAATCACAAGCAGAATAAGGGTTGCAGCAACTAAACCGATTAATGAATTAATAGCCATTTTCATACCCTTTTACAAATACTGAAGATTAACTATCTCACAAAAAATCCATTCTGAGGCGATTTAAGCGATTAAAACAACCAAAGACATACTGACTACCAGAGCAGTCAAAATAATCGCACCAATCAGCCCCTGACAATGCCAGAACGTATCCACAAGGCCAAATCCGCCTACCTTTATGTAAGCTGGTTTTAAAATGGTTAAATAACCTTGTTCAGTATTGCCCAAGTGCTCACAAGCACCCGCTTGAGCCGCAGAGCGTGGTTTTGGCGCTCTGCGGTGATTTATGCGGGTCTTGGCGTGGGTTTCATCACGCCTAGACTGGGCTGGCCACTAACGGTTGAATGATGAATGAGGTTTTGTTTCTAGAAATGTGTGCGCTATGCGCACGCCTTATTGGTTTTGCGCGCACAGCGCGCGATGCCGCGAAGCGGCATAACATCATCCAAAACTCGCCGCTTACAGTGGTTTATCTCGCGCCCACCTGTGCACAGCTCAGTTGCACACAGGCTGATAACCCTTCGCCTGTGCACAATCGGCAAGCCGATTCCTGACCTGTACACAGGTTCCTCACGGCAGTTTTAAAGCTTTACTGACGCGCTGTGCTTGCCATAAATTTTGATATATAACCTTGAAAGGCAAAATCAACGATAAAAAATTGTGCGCGCGACTAGCGCGCTCATGATGAGGCGCAAAGCGCCGCAAAATTACGGTATAAAAGAATAAAGAAGGAAATGCTCTACAACCCGCATTAAATGGAGGGGGTGACTCTCAGAAAACGCCAGTAAAACTCTCAGAAACGGTTAGTTTTACTCTCAAAAAATAGTTGTTTTTTGAGAGTTTGGCAGTCATAATAGTGATAGTATCACAATCAAAAAAAGGGTTAAAAATGACAGTAGAGCAAAAAAATCTAAAAGCTAGGTACGAAGTAAACCCTTTAGTTCAGCCCAAAGAAATTATCATGAAAGAGCGTACTGTCAAAGTTGGTAGTTCACGCGATTTAATTGATCCAGATAGCGGTGAAATTCATGCGGTTAATGCAATTTATCAAAGAAAAATAGTTGATAGCGAGCGATTTGCAAAAATATATTTAGACGGCCTAGCGAAAACATTTGGCCTTACAAAAACTGCTCAACGTGTTTTTCAGTCAATTTTACAACTATGCGAAAAGGACTCAGATTCAATTTGGTTAAATTTCATGTTAATCAGCAAAGTTGATAATGAAATTCCAGAAAGCACATTTTATCGCGGATTAAGAGAGCTTTTAAAGCATGAATTTGTAGCGCATAGCGATATTCCAAATAAGTTCTGGATTAACCCGCATTTATTCTTTAATGGCGATAGGGTGCGATTTATAACTGAGTATGTCAAAGGCACAGCAATTAAAGATGATGCGGAACGTACAAAAATTGAGGAGAAAGGTCAAAAACGGTTAATTGATTAAAACTATTAGCTTTAATCACTCATTCCATCCAACACTAGAATGAGTATTTGAGGACGTTTATGGTTCACTTCAGGGACATCTATGGTTGAAAATGGCCGTTTATAATAATTATTGAGGATATTTATGGTGATGGCGTATGAAACTTGGCAAACTTTTTGCGAGAAAGAACCATAAATGTCCTGCTTCATAATAATGCCTTAAAAACACCAAAACCATAAATGTCCTAGTATTTAACCTAAGAAATATTAAATGTAATAGCTTATTCCCATTATTCTAGTAATCGTTTATATTTAACTTAGTAAAGCAAATATCAAAGAGGCTCAAAATGGGAACTAACAGCGATACAATTGACCAAAACACGCTCATGCACCTGGTTGAAGCAGGTGCGGTACATGGTGCCTCCATTATTGGGCAGCCAGGTGGGTGGGGAGTTGTTATCCAGTATGGCATGACCGAACGCGCCTTAGCAGCCAAGCGCGGATCTGTGCGTAATTTTGCAAGGTTTGAAACGCTAGTTGGTTATTTAAAAAAAATGGGAATCGCAAAGTACCAAGTAGATGCCACAGAATACGACCCTACGACGATTAAGGAAGAACGGTTCCGCGAGAATGCTGCTGAGCGTATGCGCCACGCGCATGAAGCCGCAGCTCACGATAAATGGTTTCGTACGCAGATAGAACAGGCATTACAAGAAGCAGATGATCCAGCTACGGTTTGGCTATCGAATGAAGAGGTAAAAATGCAGAGCGCTAAGCGCCGTGCTGAATGGTCGAAACGTGCACTGAGGAGCGCAATTTGATTCTAGTCTGGTTGCCATCTGCTGACGTGACACGTTATTTACAACTAGATTACATCGCAAATGACAACCCGCTCGCGGCGATTGAACAAGATATAGAAATCGAAAATCAAGTTGATTTGCTGTTAGAGCAACCAAATATGGGACGACCTGGGAGGGTTGTGACGACCCGAGAGCTTGTCATTGGTCGAACTTCTTTTATTGTTGCATACCGTATTAAAAACCAGCGCATTGAAATTTTACGAGTTTTGCATGGTTCACAACAATGGCCGAAAAATATGAAAGCAATGCTGGAAGTTCCTAAAATCGACTTACAGTAATCTTCATATACTCGGTGCGATCAATAACCAACTGGAACACCTTGAAGAAAATAAGGTGCTGGGGCTGATACGATGGAAGCTGTCGCCGTGATGCCTTTAGTTCCGCCGCCTGTTAGAGTTGGTGCGGCTGTATTGGGTGCGGGTCTGTATGCTGCCGATCATCCAGAAGCGGTTAAAACTGCTTGGGATTTAGCGACAACTGAAAAAACTAGCTTGATGGGTACAAATGATGATTTGAATAAGATGCTGGAGAATCAAAAGCAAAAAAATGGCGATACGGGCACAGTGAGTTTAATGGGAATACCTGTGCCTCGTAATTAGAGTTAATTTAATAATTGTAATAAGAATATGGATGTAAATAATCCTGAAGGCTTATAGACATTCCTGGACCAACTGCAAAAATGTCGTCAGAAGGTTCGCTTAAAGGATTGCAACTTAATAACTCAGATTCCGATTCCTGAATTTCTTGTGCTGCTGGAGTGTAATTGGTAGCTTCAGTTATTTTTTTTGCTGCGCGTGCAGGTATGGCCTTTAGCAACAAGGCGATGACTGTGAAAGCAATGACTGACAAGACAACAGCGTAAGCGTGCGCGGACAGAAGTTTGTGTCCGTGCGTAGCAACTAACAAACCGATTACGCCTGCAGTGATAGCCAGGTTAACTTTTTGGGTGCCAGTTAAGACTGGTTTGGTTTCGGCCTCGTGGCCCATGATGAATTTCATTTTAAACTCCTCTCCTTTATTCTGCTTTTCGCTAACAATAAATACCCTAGACGAAAAATGCAAAGAGTATTTGTTCATTTGAGTAAACAAGCAAATGATCATTTACTCAGGAAGCGCCGCTATCATCTTCCTAACCAAATCAGTAATTGATGTTTTATGTTTAACACAATACATTTTTAGTTTTTGATGTTCGTCACTAGTCACTTGCGCATTAATACGCGATAACTCTACCTCGTCAGCCATAGAAAATTTAGCCTTGCTCGCACTTGGTCGCCCAGCAGATAATCCAGTTGTTTTTACCATTATCTATTTACTCCAATACTCATTTAAGTAATTGCTCAATTTCGTTTTTGAGTAATATGAAATCTCTTGCCGCATCACCATCTGGCTCACTATCAAATGCAGTTCCACCCGTAGCCGCAGTACCTGGATATATTACCCGTTGAGCTATTCGCGTGTTTAACACTGGCAAGCCATATCCATTCAAGGCATCCCCTACTTCTTGTCCTAGCTTAGTGCCGTGAATCGCTCGCGACACGACAAATGCGGCTTGAAGTTTTCCATCAGTAACTTCAATGCGTTGTTTAACTAGCTCAACTAAATCTGCCGCGGCCCAAATATCATAAGGTGATGGCTGAACAGGAATAAGAACGAAATTCGCCGCCTTAATTGCTGAGACGGCAAGATCCGCTGCTTGAGGGGCACCATCAATTACAGCATAGTCAGTTTTTGCTAGACTTTTAAGATCTCTTTCAATTGTCGGCCGATCAATACCAATAACTGATAACGGTTGTTCATCACGTGCCGCAGACCAATCTCGTGCACTACCTTGTGGGTCACTGTCGATTAAAACAACACTAGATCCATCAAACTGGAAAGCACGCGCAAGATGAGTTGCTATGGTGGTTTTCCCGCTTCCGCCTTTTTGATTCAAAACAGCAATTACTTTCATACTCATCACCTTTTTTGAGTAAATACTCAAATGATAATAAACTTTCTTACTCAAAAAAGCAAAACATCATTTTTTTAATCAGAATCCAATGTAATTTGGGTATCTACAATGCAAGCAACATTTGTAATATGCGTTTTTTCTCAGCCATATCAGTCAGATCAAGATCTGATGACCTCCTACCGCTCAAAGCTAACTTTGGAGTGTTAAACCATTTATTAACCGCTGTTACACTACCTAATTTTTTTGATGCAACCTCTGCAATTTTTGCAGCGATCATTTTGTCATCATTAGAATTATTGGGTTTCGCAGAATCCAGTTTATTAAGTTTTTGAGGTGTGGTTTTTAATACATCGAAATCAGAAATATGTTTTACTTCACTATCAACATCATCATCCTCTGCACTTCGTGCCCCCTGACATTTTGGAAACATTAGACAGCTCCAAAAAACACCACCACTCCTTGTTGGTGTCAACTTCATCTGCGAGCCGCATTTTGGGCACTTAACAACCGCATTATGGCTTCTAATGCGGGGCTCACTAACTATAAATTCTTCCAGTTCTACTGGAACATCGTCACCAACAAAAAACAATCCACGCTCCTTTTTGAATTCTGCCCCATGCCGTTTAGCATAAGCTGCAGTCGCAGAATTCACATTTAAATGAACTATTTTCGATTTTTTATCATTACTCACAACTTAAACTCCATCGAAAACGCATCAATTTTCGCACAGCACTTCGTTGGTAACCGACTCTCGTTCACATCAGCTCATCACC
This sequence comes from Sulfuriferula nivalis, assembly GCF_009937995.1. Classification (NCBI taxonomy): domain Bacteria; kingdom Pseudomonadati; phylum Pseudomonadota; class Betaproteobacteria; order Nitrosomonadales; family Sulfuricellaceae; genus Sulfuriferula; species Sulfuriferula nivalis. Next base: position 9,822 of record NZ_AP021883.1, on the reverse strand, counting down.
GACCAAAGGCGCATCAAGCCATTCTCGCTCTTCGGTTGACACTGGTTTAGCAACGTCACAAGCCGCCAGCAGCTCCGCAAGCGTATAGCGTGGCCGCATACCAGGATTGACCACCAAACTGCCCTGTTCAACAACTAAACTAACAGTTGCCCCAGCCTGCAGATGCAGCCGCTCAAGAAAACCTGCTGGAACCGCCAACATAATCGACCCACCAACTTTACGCAGTGTTGTTGTATGCATAATGAGTCTCCATGCTATTAATATGAATAAATTCCCAACTTCATCATATAAATTCTCACAATAGCTGCTTTAGTGCGGCGTCCTGCCGCTCAATACGGCGCTTCCTGCTGTGCTGGTGCTTGCGATAAACATATAAGGTATAACCAAGCGCCATCATTCCAGCTATTGAAAGCCCGCCATAAAACACAATGAGTTTTTTCATTGTCAGCCTCCCAAATTTAACAAATCACGCAATCCCAATTTACCGTACCTATCTATCAGGATTGCATGTGCGATGCGTCAAAAACTATTAGTTTTTGACGCTCACCTTATCCAGCACCAGGGTAATTCACGTAACTATTAGTTTCTGACGCACACTTATTCAAAGGCACGCTCTACACCGCCATACTGATACTAGCTAGCACGACAATGGCACCAGTTAGGATGAATCCAAGTTATAGACTCATTCTTGTTCACCAGATTGAACGTGGTTATCTGGCAAATTTGCCCCATCGTCGTGACTGAGAATCCAAAGCGCAAACGCAACAATTGCAATCGTGCCAACTATTCCAACCCGTCCGTAATTAATCTGAATTAACCTGCTAGTCATGCCTATTAGTTTTTGACACACGCCTACAAAAAATCGTACGCTAAGCGTATGCAGAAGCGGGAACCCAACGGTACAGCGTCGGAACCGACACGCCGAGGTTCTTAGCCACATCCCGTGGTGGAACACCGCTGGCGAGCAGTTTCTTGGCGGATTCGATCTTGCTGTCTGTCATCTGCCGCTTACGGCCACCAATACGGCCAAGTTTACGAGCGACTTCCAGTCCTGCGCGAGTACGCTCAACTGTTAACTCTCTTTCCATCTCAGCCAGACTGGCCATAACATGAAAAAAGAAACGGCCTGACGGGGTACCCGTATCAATAGCGTCAGTCAGGCTTTTAAACTGGATGCCTTGCTTGTGCAGTTCGCTGACCAAATCGACTAGGTTTTTCACGCTACGACCCAAACGATCCAGCTTCCAGACCACTAAAGCATCACCTTCACGCAACATTTCTAGTGCTTTTGTGAGCCCAGGCCTCTCTTTGCTATTGCCGCTGATTTTGTCGTCAAATAGTTTTTTACAGCCGGCCTTTGTTAAGGCATCAACCTGAAGGTCAAGATTTTGATCCTGCGTTGAGACGCGTGCATAGCCGATTAACATGACGAACCTTGGTCATTAGCATCACAACGTATGGTTTGCAGTTGTTTCAACAACGCTGGTAGCGCTGTTTGCACGGTATCCCACACCACATCAAGGTTGATGTCGAAATAGCCATGAGCGATACGGTTATGCATGCCACGCATATTACGCCACGGCACTTGCGCGTGTTTCTGTGTAAACTCGGCAAGCTGTCCATCACCTTCGTCACCGATGATGATTAAGCTCATAATGGCGGCCCGTTGCATGTGGTCGAGATAATCAGTGAGTCTGTTCTCGTTCATACCGGCTGCGCCTCAGCAAGAACCTTGGCTCGAAACTTCAGCGGCAAGTCGCTAGGTGTCAGCAAATCAACATGAACACCAAGCAGCGATTCCAGCTCGTCTTGCAGCCCACCCAAGCCGAACAGCGTTGCACCAGGCAATGCATCAACTAACAAATCCAGGTCGCTGCCGTCTAGATCGGTGCCATGCAGCACCGATCCGAAAATACGCGGGTTCACTGCGCGGAAGCGGCTAACTGCTTCACGGATGGCACTTCGCTTGAGATCAAGCACGAGCGATGGTCGCATGGATACCTTCCTTTATCGAAACTCATTAAAATGGTAAGTGGTTGATAATTACATTTCAAGAACTATTTTCGAGAATGGCAAAGCCTTGATTTACCGTGCCGCATTGGCAGCCTGGCGCATCCTCTCAAAAACCCTCGTTTACAAGAAGGAGGCGTATGCATACGCTGTTCAAGTCCGCAACTTATAGCGGCCATCCCAGAAAATGGGAAATAAAGCATGCTAAGAATCACGTCACTTCACCAGCGTCGCTTGCACACCCACTACAAATACTTGGTGATTTCTCTGAGTTCGTCGATCGCATCATCCACGTTACCGGATTCTTCGTGAGCAGCACTGCCAAGACAGTGATCGATATGATCGTGTACCAAAGTTTTCTTGGCGTTGCCAATAGCCTTTTCAACCGCTTGAAGCTGCTGCGTGATTTCAAGGCAGCTTCGCCCTTCTTCCAGCATGGCAAGCGTGCTCTTCAGGTGGCCTTGGGCTCGCTTGAGCCGCTTGATTACGCCTAGGTGTGCTGTAATTTTTTTCATAATTTCTTCATTTTATCCCCCCTGGGGGGATATTGCCAGAAACTTTCATCTGCGTTAAAATGCGCGGATCTTAATTTCGGAGTTCCACCTGTGGACAGTTTTAGTAGTCGATCTTGCATCGACAACACACAGGCAAGGTAACCGCGATGTAATATTTCGCTGCTACCTTGCCATAATGGCGGGTAGTGGCATTGAGTGACTGGTTCTCGGTCTCTTTTATCTACTTCCTATATATCTGTTGAGTGCTGCTGACAGCAGCACTGATTCGGCTTGTCACGTTAATACGTACGCCGGGGAGCATGCATTATGCATTATAAATTTAACCATTTAAACCGATTGGCACACTACCGGAAAATATCCGTTCGCCTTAACGCGGCCTATCGCACTCGAATTAACAGCAATATTGAAGAGCAAAGATTTTCCATCGGATTGAGGCTATTGTCGGTACCATTTCGACCGTGAGTAATGAGCCTGTCACAAAACTTTAGCAACATAGCCTAATGACCCTGAATAACAGCAGCCTGCAGACCCTTAGACAACGGGGTGAGCGTAGGATGCAGTGGAGAAAATAATGAACTTGAACCTATTGAAAGAGTTTTTCGCGGGATTCCTGCTCTCTCGTCGCGTAGCTCGCCACTTCCGGCGATTAGCCTTGCTTGATACGCTGGCTCAAACTGGCATCAGTCGAGAAGTGCCACCCACGCTGGCACAAACGTTGGTTGCCGCCGCCAGAAGTGATGCGGATGCGTTGTTTAACATGCTCGACACCCATGCCGATGGGCTGAGTGAAAGCCAAGCCGAAGCGATCCGTGAACGTGTTGGCCTGAACGAAGTCGAGCACGAAAAGCCGCTGCCATGGTGGATGCATCTGTGGTATTGCTACAAGAATCCGTTTAACCTGCTATTGACCCTGTTGGCTGTAGTTTCCTACGTCACCGAGGACATGAAGGCCACCACCGTGATTTCCACCATGGTGGTGCTCTCGACCTTGCTGCGCTTTTGGCAGGAAACCAAGTCAAACAAGGCGGCCGATGCACTCAAGGCAATGGTCAGCAACACCGCGACTGTCATGCGGCGCCATGTATCGAAAGATGCGGCCGAGGATGCGCAAAAATATTTCGATGTGGTGTTGCATCCCAAGCCAGCTCAGCGTGTTGAAGTACCACTTAAGCTGCTGGTGCCAGGTGACGTGATCGTGCTGTCGGCAGGCGACATGATTCCCGCCGACTGCCGTCTGCTGACGGCCAAGGATTTATTCGTCGCACAAGCGGCGATGACAGGAGAGTCGATGCCAGTGGAAAAATTCGCCGAGTTGCGCGACAGCAAGGCCATCAGTCCACTCGAACTCGACAACATTCTGTTTATGGGTACCAACGTGGTGTCTGGGGCGGCTATGGCCGTTATTATCGCCACGGGCAACCAAACCTATTTCGGTGCGCTGGCTACACGCGTAACTGCCACAGACCGAGCACCGACTGCTTTTCAGTCTGGTGTGAACAAGGTGAGCTGGCTGCTGATTCGCTTCATGTTCGTGATGGCGCCACTGGTGCTCTTCATCAACGGGTTCACCAAGGGCGACTGGATGGAGGCGCTGCTTTTCGCGCTGTCCGTTGCCGTGGGTCTAACACCAGAAATGTTGCCGATGATCGTCACTTCAACACTGGCCAAGGGTGCAGTGATCCTGTCGCGCAAAAAAGTCATCGTAAAAAGGCTGGATGCCATCCAGAACTTCGGCGCAATGGACGTACTGTGCACCGACAAGACTGGCACACTGACACAGGACAAGATTTTCCTATCACGTCACACTGATGTCTGGGGTCAAGAGTCAGACGATGTGCTGGAGATGGCCTACCTCAACAGCTACTACCAGACGGGTCTGAAAAATCTGCTGGACGTGGCGGTGCTGGAGCATGTCGATGTGCATAAGGAACTGAACCCAGCCAGCAACTACCGCAAGGTTGACGAGATCCCGTTCGACTTCACCCGCCGCCGGATGTCAGTGGTGGTTAGCGAGCGCGAGGATCACCACGAACTGATCTGCAAAGGTGCGGTAGAGGAAGTTTTGTCCGTCTGCACCCAGGTTCGCCACGGCGAAGCCGTCGAGCCGCTGACGCCTGAGTTGCTGGCACGCATTCGTGCCGTGACGGCTGATCTTAACGAAGAAGGTTTGCGGGTGGTGGCAGTGGCGGCCAAGGAGCTGCCACCAAGGAAGGATGTCTACGGTTTGACTGACGAGCGCGAATTGACGCTGATCGGCTATGTCGCTTTCCTCGATCCACCAAAAGAATCCACCGCCCCGGCGTTGCTGGCTCTGGCCGAGCACGGCGTGAGCGTCAAGGTATTGACTGGTGATAACGAACTGGTTACCGCCAAAATTTGCCGTGAAGTAGGGCTGGAGCAGCAAGGAATCTTGCTGGGCAATGACATCGAACGCATGAGCGATACCGAGCTGGCCAAAGTGGTGGAAACTCACAACGTATTCGCCAGATTAACGCCTGCTCACAAGGAACGCATCGTGCGGATGTTGAAGAATAATGGTCATGTGGTTGGTTTCATGGGTGACGGCATCAACGATGCACCAGCACTGCGTGCAGCAGATATTGGTATTTCGGTAGATACAGCAGTGGACATTGCCAAGGAGGCGGCTGACATCATCTTGTTGGAAAAGAGCCTGATGGTGCTCGAAGAAGGTGTGCTAGAAGGTCGCCGCACCTTTGCCAATATGCTCAAATACATCAAGATGACGGCCAGCTCCAACTTCGGTAATGTGTTCTCGGTGCTGGTAGCTTCTGCCTTCATCCCGTTCCTGCCGATGTTACCATTACAACTGCTGACCCAGAACCTGCTATACGACATTTCGCAGATCGCCATCCCGTTCGACAATGTGGATGAGGAGCTGCTGAAGAAGCCTCAGCGTTGGCAACCAAGCGATGTTGGCCGCTTCATGGTGTTTTTCGGGCCTATCAGCTCAATTTTTGACATCAGCACTTTCGTCTTGATGTGGTTTGTGTTCGGCGCCAATACAGTTGCAAAGCAGACCCTGTTCCAGTCTGGCTGGTTTGTGGTCGGTCTGCTAACGCAAACCTTGATCGTGCATATGATCCGCACGCCAAAGATTCCGTTCATCCAGAGTCGTGCTGCGACACCACTCATGGTAATGACAGGTATTATCATGGCCATCGGCATCTTTCTGCCGATGGGACCTCTGGCGCACTATTTCAAGCTACAAGCCTTGCCACCGTTGTACTTTGTGTTCCTGCCGATGATTCTTCTAGCATACATGGGATTAACTCAGGCGATGAAGGATTTTTACATACGCCGCTACGGCTGGCAGTAGAAGACGGGTCTAAAAAAAACGAAACATTAAGCAATCCGCTGTTAAAAGAAACTGGAATATAAAATATCGCATAATATTAATGTGAACTAATCCATCACGTTAATGAAAATACCCCGAACCGCCCGATAAGAAGAGCGGTTTGGGGTGTTGCGACCTCTGGAGGGTGTCCTGGATTTTGTGTAAACGGGATTTCGCTATTGCTGCGGCATCCGGTCTTCGAACTGGATATTAAACCGGTTTAATGCTGCTTTCCAATCGCGAATGGGCATTGTCCATTTTTTGCTGATATTGAGCAGCGCCAAATAGAACAATTTCAGTAAAGCTTCATCGCTTGGGAACGAGCCCCGGTTCTTGGTGATTTTGCGCAAACTCATGTTTACCGACTCAATGGCATTGGTGGTATAAATCACTTTCCTGATCTCGGGCGGGTAGTCAAAGAACGGGATGATGCGCGCCCAGTTGCTGCGCCAGGATCTGACGATAGAAGGATAATCTGCACCCCATTGCTGCTCGAATTCATCCAGCTGCTGTTCGGCCTCTTCGACCGTGGCTGACGTGTACACGGCACGCAGTGCATCAGCAACTTCCTTGCGCAGTTTCCACGAGACGTAGTTCAGGCTGTAACGCACCATATGCACGATGCAAAGCTGCACGGCAGTCTTGGGGTAGATCGTCTCGATAGCTTCAGGGAAACCCTTCAACCCATCCACGCAGGCAATGAAGATGTCCTGCACGCCGCGATTCTTCAGTTCAGTCACCACCTGTAGCCAGAACTTGGCACCTTCGGTCTGGGCGATCCAGATGCCCAGCAATTCCTTCTCGCCAGCCAGGTTGATACCCAGCGCCAGATACACGGCTTTGGTGCGTACCGTGCCGGTATCGCGCACCTTCACATGGATGCAGTCCATGTACACGATCGGATACAGCGCATCCAGCGACCGCGATTGCCACAGCTTCACTTCGTCAGACACGGCATCGGTGACGGATGAAATCAGGCTGGGTGACACCTCGGCGCCATACATTTCTTCCAGATGGCTTTGTATCTCCCGCACGGTCATGCCACGTGCATACAGCGATAATATCTTCTCGTCGAAGCCGTTCCAGCGGGTCTGGTGTTTGGGGATCAGCTGCGGTTCAAAGCTGCTGTGGCGATCCCTGGGGATGTCGATAGGCAGTTCGCCGAATTCGCCTTTGAGCGTCTTGCTGCTTTTGCCATTGCGGGTGTTCCTGGCTGGGTTGGTAACGGCTTCATGTTTACCATGGCCGAGATGCGCTTCCATCTCGGCTTCCAAGGCGCGCTCAACCAGCGCCTTGGTTAACTGCTTGAGCAGGCCGTGTTCCCCAATCAGGTCTTCAGGTTTTTGGTAACCCGATAACAGGCTATCGATCAGGTCAGCGGGTAGTGCTTTTGCTGCGGTCATTTCAACTCCTTTCAAAGTAGTGGCAGTTTCCTGCCTAATGACCGTTTACACAAAATTTCTTACACCCTCGACCTCTGCCGCCAGCTTAACGTACTTTCTTTCCGTTTTCTGAGGTGCCCCACCTATTAGGACCAGCTGCAACAACTAATGGGCATATCAACACTATTACGACATGGCTAACCTGCTGGTTTTCTAATAACAATCCACATATTGTCACTAGTCGGTAGTTTATCGAGAAATCCAAATTTAGCGAGGTTCAAATCCAGCGTTAAGTGCCATATTTGTCAATGTTGTTGGTGTGAAGTAATTTAGATGATCTGGAAATCTAAAACCACACCATTTGCTGCCCATAACAATTCTATTTATACATCCGTAGTTAGGTACTTTGATAATAGCAATGCCGCTTTTATGTAACGCACGGTAAACTTCTTCCAATACTTCCTTAGGATGAGTCTCATGTTCGAGATATGATCTCGAAAATACCGCAGAAATAGAATTTTCATCTAGTGTTTTTAATCCATGCAATGATGGTTTGTTTATCACCAATCCATTTCTTTTAGCTAATACTTCAGTTGCGCATTTCGCTTCAAAAACCGATATTTCAATACCGATAACTTTGTAACTTTCTGGTAACGGCAACAATGAGTGTCCTTTGCCACAACCTAAATCTAAGACCGTGCCAGAATCCATGTGGTCATTAAGCAAATCATACATATTCTTCTTTTTGAAAATATATAACCGCCAGTGCGTTGCTTTGCTTAAATTGTGCCATAACCTATATTTCTTTTGTCGTGTATCCGTTCTCGCAGCCGTTGTTTTTTCCCAAGCGAATTCTCCATCTTGCAATTCTTTATATACAGGAGCCGAATCTAAGTACACAAATTTACAAGATGGACATTTTTTCAGATTCCAACCGTCAGTATCGTAGCCTACGTTATCAGTAGACTTATTATCTGTATTGCATTGAGGGCAATGACGGTAAATTATAGTGTCGGATTTTTGCACGTAATCCCTTAAATAAAGAAAATTGAGCGACGGCGTGTTAACGCTCACTTAAAATTGACCAGGAGAACCATTCCACCACCCGCCACCCAATGCCTGATAAAGTGCAACAGTCACACCAAGGCGGCTGGCCTGTGCTTGTGTCAGGTTAATCATTGCTATCTGGTTATTTTGTTCGGCGGCTAACTGTGCCTGATAACTGACGGCGCCCAACTGATATTGTTTGCGAGTCAACTCAACAGTAGTCTGAGCTGCTTGTGCACCAGTTGCTGCAGCCTTGAGCACGTTAGCGTCAGACTGAATTGTGTATAGCGTATCAGCCACGTTCTGCAAGGCGGCAATAACCGTACTGCGATATTGCGCACCAGCACCTATCAACGCCTGCTCAGCAGCACGTGACCGGGCCTTTAAGGTTCCCCCATCAAAAATGGTTTGACTGACATTGGCCACCAGATTAAAAAAATCACCACCATAACGGAACATCCACGCAGGACTATCTGCCATACCACCTATAGTAGCCGTCAGTGCAAATTGTGGCAGTCGGTTTGCAATTGCTACACCCGCCTGAGCACTTGCAAAATGCATCTGTTCTTCAGCGGCACGAACATCTGGACGCTGCTCAACGATTCTGGATGGTAAGCTGAGGGGCAACTCTGCGGGTAAATGAAGATCGGAAAGTTCAAGTTTCTCGTCCACATCAACATCAGGTGTATTACCCACCAATGCTCGCATTAAATCACGGGTTTGTTGAAGTTGCGCCTGAAGCGGTGCCAGCGCCTGTTCCATCGCAGACAAGACTGATGCCTGCGCTGCCACATCTACACTCGACACATCACCCAGCTTATATTGTGTCTTTAAAATATCCAGCGTCTCTCTGTTGATGCTGACTATCTTTTCCATAGATGCTATCTGGGAACGCAATGATGCTTCTTGTATAGCCGCAGCCACCACATTGGATGCTAGTGTGATGTAGGTTGCTTCCAATTGCAGCTTTTGTATTTCTACCTGCGTTTGCGCAGATTCAACCATTCTGCTGTTGAGGCCGAATACATCAGGCACATAACCGACATTCAATTGCGCAATGTGGAAATTGTAATAGACTGGTGAATTATAGACTGGCCCTGCTGGATTAGAACCAGTCTGAATCACATTACCATTATTCTGCTGACCAGGGGAGTTCCCTCCCATATTGCCAGCCAATTTATTACGTGATGGCGAATAACTAACGCCAACTGTCGGGTAAAAAAAACCCTTTTGGGCGATTACACTCTGTTGAGCCTGGCGTAGAGCTGCCTGAGCGGAGGCAATATTTGGATTAGCCTTAAATGCGCGCTCCACCAATGCGTTAATTTGCGGCGACCTGAATAACGTCCACCAGTCATATGGAACATCCTGTTGCGGATTAAATCGTTGTGACCCACCTTTTGCAACAGGGGCGGCAGCAGTTGCCTCCGATATGGATGCTGATGGCGCATAACCAGTGGCATTAGGCGCATCAGGCCGTTTAAAATCGGGGCCTACAGTGCAGCCGGTAATT
>NZ_AP021882.1 GCF_009937995.1 Sulfuriferula nivalis | reverse complement strand
GCGTTTTCGCGCACCAATGGAAGCCTCGCTCTGGTCGTTTTTGGGGCCGTCGCAGAATTCGGAAAATAAAGCACACTAATAGCCATGGATATGTGCGGCAATTTGCCGTACAATTACCGAAAGGAGGATAACACCATGTCCGCAGCTATTTCTACCGCACGCCTCGAAGCCAGGATCAGCACCGATCTACATTCGATGCTCAAGCGCGCCGCCGAACTTCAGGGGCGCACCATGACCGATTTCGTGGTCACCGCTGTCCAAGACGCAGCGCAACGCGCCATCGAGCAGGCCGAAGTCATCCGCCTATCGCTGGCAGACCAGGAATGCTTTGCATTGGCGCTGCTGTCGCCGCCGCAACCATCCCCAGCCTTGGAACGCGCCTTCACCCGTCGCAATAAACTCTTGCATACTGAATGAGCCGCGCGCCATTCCGGCTCGCGCCGCTCGATGTGACGCATGAACGCACCATGTTCAACAGCGACTCCGAACCACTGAACCGCTACTTACGTGAACAAGTCACCCAAGACGTTCGCCGCCGTGTAGCAGCCTGCTTTGTAGCACTGACTGACAAGCAACGTATCGCTGGCTACTACACATTAGCGTCGGCAAGCCTGCTGCTGGCAGATCTTCCAGCCAGCACCGGAAAGAAGCTACCGCGCTATCCGACCGTACCAGCGGTTCGTATGGGCCGCTTGGCTGTCGATCAAGCTTTCAAGGGTCAAGGTCTAGGCGGTGCATTGCTGGCTGATGCATTAGACCGTGCCGCACGATCAGAGATTGCTGCCTATGCCTTGATGGTCGATGCCAAGGACGAGACGGCAGCGGCCTTCTATCGACATCACGGCTTCATTGCTCTACCTGATTCACCTCACACCCTATTCTTGCCGCTGGCGACCGTCCGACCTACTCTGGAAACAGACAACAAAGCACGCTAAGACAAAACGCTCTAGAAACTCATGTTTTGCCTTGCGCAAATCAAGAACGATTTTCGAGAACATCCAAGCCGCGCCGCTTTCCCAGAAAGCCATCTCAAAAACCATCGTTTGCGAGAAGGCGCGTTAGAGCCTTAGCGTACGATTTTTTCCGTTTTCTGAGACACCCCAATTAACCTAATTGACAAATTAACCTATTGAGTTACAATAACCGCATGGAAAAAGGCACCCCGCACTGCAAGCTATTAACTGTCAAAGCCATAATCGAGGCTGGACGGGTCAGCGCTACTGCCAGCGCATTTAATGGGGCGCGTGAGCTTGGCATCAACGACCTAGCTGGTATGTGTACCGTTGTCTCATCGCTCACCTCTGCTGATTTCTATAAGAGTATGACGACTCATGCTGATCATTGTGTTTGGCAAGACGTATACCGCACCAAAACAGTAAGTGGTGATGAAGTGTATCTGAAGCTTACCGTCATCGATGATGTGTTAATCGTCTCATTTAAGGAGCTATGACTATGAAATGCCCATGCTGTGGTGCAGCAGAACTGATCAATGACACGCGCGACATACCCTACACATATAAAGGCGAAACCACCACCATCCCATCGGTGACAGGCGATTTTTGTCCTGCTTGTGGTGAAGTTATTCTTAATCGTGAACATGGCGACCGTTACAGCGAATTAGTTGGCTTATTCCAGCGGCAGATAAACTCAGCCTACGTTGATCCAGACTACATCGCCAAGGTGCGCAGAAAGCTCGATCTTGACCAACGCCAGGCTGCGGAACTTTTCGGTGGTGGTGTCAATGCTTTCTCTCGCTATGAGAATGGAAAAACCAAGCCGCCACTGGCCTTGGTCAAGCTGTTTAAACTGCTGGATCGCCACCCTGACCTATTGACCGAGGTCAGAACCGCCTAACGTTCTCGATACCGACTGCTCTACACCCCGCCTACCCATTCATTGCGCCACCCAACCCCATTTAAGCCAGACAGGCTGCTAAGCGCTGCTAGTTTTGAACAAGCCTGGAAAAAGTAGTCGTGGTTCCATCATTTTCCTTAACCCTGAACTCCTGCGGAGTTACAGACAAAACAGCATTCGCATCAGTTTCAATTCCAGATCCAGCCTTGTCTATCCATATAATTTTATTATGCTCGTATTGCCAAATGCCATATTGCAGGATTACACCATCTTCAGTTTTAATTTCCCACTCCCCATTTTCATAAAGATAGGTTGGCGTTTCAAGTCTAGTTGACTTCCATTTCCCTATGAAACTTTTTGCCGTAATTGTTTCGCGGCTGCAACTTACGCACATAAAGGCAGCTAGCAACAAAGCAACTGACCGCTTGGAGAGGACTTCCGTCATATTCATTTTAGAGCTCCGCAAAATGCAATCACGGACACAATCTCCGTTGACTATTAGTTTTTTAGTGTACTGGGCCATCCCTGCGTCATACTAGTTGGTGAGGGTATTTTGCCAACTATCTTTCTCCCGCTGGATTCGCTCAGCCTCTAGTTCATCTTGTCTGCGCTGGTCTTCTTGCGCTTGCCGTTTCTTTTGATCTTCTTCATAACGAGCTTTTTCCTCTGCAAGCTGAAGGTTTTGAGACACAATTTCTCCCTCCTGCTTGCCATCTTCGACGAATTGCTGATATTTTCTGTCCTCTTGTTGTTTCGCGCGTTCCTGTTCACGTATTTTATTTTGTTCTTGTTCTTCACGGTGGCTCGCCGCTTCTAGCAAATCCATTTCCGCTTTGCTGGCTACTCGCACTCCTGTTCGTTGGTAATAATCCTGCAACATAACTTTTTCTTCTGCTTTAGACGTATTCCCAACTAACGTAGTTGCCTGTCGGTTTATCATGAGCATAAATATCAATTGAATCACCAACCCTATTGCGACAAGACTACCAACAATTGCAAAAGCTTTCTTTACAGGTGATAACAATCTGGATGATTTCTCCAGCACGCTTTCTGTAGATTGATAACCACTATAACCACGCTCTACCTTAAGCGCTATAACATCAGCCCTGAGTGATACGCTCTCAGCCTTAAGTGATATAGCTTCGGTCTTAAGTGACATAGCTTCATTTTTTAGCGATGAAGCTTCATCCATCTCTAATGGGATCAAACTAAGGGGTGGCGTCGTAGTGTTCTTTGGTACGTTGAGTCCAGCCAGCCTAGCATCATAAGCATCACGTGTTCTTGTTATCGAGAGGGTATTGAAAGCGACATTAATCACCTTCAGTTTTAAATCAACATCATCACGATTTGTGTCGTTCTTTGCAGATTGGAGATTTTTAGATAAGTTTTGATATGCTGTTTTAATTTCAGAATCAGAAGCATTAGGAGAAACCCCCAAAATCTCATACAGCGTTTTCTTCTCTTTGATCACGTGCGGCATCCCTCTGAATAGATCTTATACTTGTGTTACGGGTTGATATTTACGGCTGGTTATAAGAAGTTTGAATTCTACCCTACATTATCCATTTTCGTGGATAGGAAGATTCATCTCAAGCTCCACCTAAATAGAGCCGAACAAGCCATGTTCATGCGCCACCCAAACAGTATTCGGGTCATCCGCTTGTTTAATAGCTGCATCCAGGCTGCGCTGAATCTCGGCGGCTGCCAATGCCTCTCGCAACACAGCGGCACGATCTGGACGGGTTGCCCTGCCTAAATCAGCTTGCTCAGGACGCCAATTCCGCGTGTCCACTTTAGCCTCACGAATACCCAGCTCACGCAACAATGCAAGTGCCCTGGTTGCATCCCGAAATTCGCGAGGTGCTTTACCTCTGGTTTTAATCAAGGAAGCATTGCCGCGTCGGGTTTCACCGACAATATGGAAGGTGCCGCCTTGCGCGATGATGGAAACCGACAGCATGCCGCCTGTTTCGGTTGTGGTGCGGAATTGCTCTAGTGTGTACAGGTGCATTTTGCTGCTCCAATGATGCAAGTATTCACATCATTATAGCTATTCAGTAACAACAAACAACAGTTAATTGACACCCCCCGCTTAACATAACACCTCTTGTGCGCAATCACCACAGCAGAACCACCAAGAAAAATAAGGCAACTTGGCTTACGGCTGCGTGTGATTAGGTTACCATCTCAAACTCGATGGTTGTCTTAACAGATCAACTTTAAATGCTTCGTGTTATTTTTGGCCATGGCCTCTTTCTTAAATTAAGGTTAATAAAGATGTTAAAAAAACTAGGCTCAGCAACGCTGTTATCAATTTTTATGACAGGATGCACCTCCATACCGCTCGCCACTTTAGGCCCCAATGGGTTCCATTTGGCATCTGAAAACTACTGTGCACCAGATATTCCAGTCTTGCAAAATGTGGGTGACCCGAAACCAGCTTGTCCCATGCAGTTTCCAAAATTAGCAGATGGAACATTAGGCACAATAACTGGCGTCGAGAATCACGTGAATGCTCCGCATGGCGGAAATGCATCTGGGATAATTTTTGATGGTCCATTAGGATTACCACTTAGTCTTGCGAGTGGCATCATTGCAGGCGCTACGAATGCAATTCAAGATCCGAATAAGGGTGTTAAGTATGTGGATAAAGTATATATTGAGACAAATGACACGCACCAGATTGGAATATTCTTTTACCGCGAAGGCCATAATCCAACCGTTGGCGAAAGAATAATATTCAACAATGGTTTGGCAACATTATCTCCAACAGCACCCGTATCACAGCAGGCAGGTGGTTCAAACTGAATGTTTTGATTTAATTGTCGCAATACAACAAAATAACCAAACATATTATTAAATACAACAATGTGAAGCCACCCCCTTGAAAAGGGATTTTTTAGCTAACATCACATTGATACAATGTAGCAATTACAGGAATAATTTAATGTTAAAAACAGGAATTCGTGGGCTGCTTGCGTCTTTATTTTTCATATCCAGCATAGCTGCTGCACAATCGTCATCTACCGTTAGTCGACTTTATCTTGTAAATCCAGACCCAACTGACGTTAAAGGGTCTGTCGATGCACTTGTCGCTGCAATAGGCACGCGCACTTACTTTCCTTCAAAACACATTAACTTAATGCCTACTGAACTACCTGACCGCCCAGGCGAACCTTCTTTGCAAACAATAAATCTTGGCCCAGTAACAATGAGCTATATTGGCTGTGGAAATTCCGCTTATGCACAGGTTGGGGTCGCTGTAGAAAACGGAATTTAAAGTACGTTAAGCCGTCCCAGAAGCTGGAATCCAGCGGTACAGGGTTGGCACGGACACGCCGAGGTTATGAGCTACGTCACAAGGTGGCACGCCGTTGGCCAGCAGCTTCTTGGCTGACTCGATCTTACTGTCGGTCATTTTTCGTTTGCGCCCACCTGTACGGCCAAGTTTTCTGGCGACTTCCAGCCCTGCGCGGGTGCGCTCCACCGTCAGTTCACGTTCCATTTCGGCTAGGCTGGCCATGACGTGAAAGAAGAAGCGGCCTGACGGGGTGCCAGTGTCAATGGCGTCAGTCAGGCTTTTGAACTGGACACCTTGCTTGTGCAAATCACTGACCAAATCGACCAGGTTTTTTACGCTACGCCCTAAACGATCAAGCTTCCACACCACGAGGGTATCGCCTTCGCGCAGCATATCCAGAGCCTTCGTAAGCCCTAGCCGTTCTCTACTACTGCCGCTGATTTTGTCGTCAAACAGTTTTGTACAGCCCGCTTTGGTTAAAGCGTCGATCTGAAGGTCAAGGTTTTGGTCTTGTGTCGAAACGCGTGCATACCCGATCAACATGATTTTGTAATGTGAAATTTATGTGCGGTGGATTGGCTCATTGCTCAGACTCCTTTAACCACGGCGGTAAAATCTGACCATTGCTCAATGCGGAAGGCTCGGATATCTCGTACGGACTTCGGAAACCAAGGACGAGCACGCAACGTTTGGAAGGCAAGGAAGAGATTGGCCATGTCCTCGTTGTCTGTCACATACAAGCTACCTTGAACTCGGCGAAAACCATGTTCACCCAAGATGGCACCGATCTCGGTGTATGCCTGTGAAACCCCTTTTGGGTGGTTCATCTCGGCGTCGGCCACCGTCAGATCAAAGGAAACTGCGTACATTAGCGAGCCTCTGGATCATCGTAAACATGTGTCAACCGATATTCGGCGGACTCGCCTGTCTCGACCATCTTGACCTCGACCATCCAGTCACCATCATCCAACTGGCGAAGTGGCTTGCCAACTTCGTACTTTGGCCCGAACGCACCAAAGCTCTTGATCTTGCCCGTGGGTATGGGCGGGGCAGTCGTCACGGCTTGCATAGCATCTCTCCTTATCAAAACTCGTTGTAATGGTAGTTGACTGAGAATAACATATCAAGAACTATTTGTGAGAATGGAAGTGCCTTGATTTTGCGTGCCGCATCGGCGACTAGGCGAGGCTTATCAAAAACCTACATTTTTAAGAAGAAGGAAACAGCATGCCCCGCCGTTCGATCTTGTCTGCAAATGAGCGCGAAAGCCTTCTGGCCATCCCGACAGCCGGGGATGAGTTGATCCGTCTGTATACCTTCAGCGAGGTCGACTTGGCACTCATTCGCCAGCATCGCGGTGCTCAGAACCGGTTGGGCTTTGCAGTTCAGCTTTGTTACATGCGCTACCCTGGCATCTTGCTGGGCGTTGATGCCGAACCTTCCGCCCACTTACTGAACATGGTGGCGAATGAGTTGAAGGTTCCCCGCGAGGCTTGGAACGACTACGGGCACCAGCGTGCCGAAACGCGGCGCGAACATCTTTTGGAACTCCAAGCCGCTTATGAATTTCAGTCGTTCACCACGTTGAGCCACTATCGGGCCGCAGTGCACAGCCTGGGTGAGCTTGCCTTGCAGATTGACAAGGGCATCGTACTGGCCAGTGTTCTGGCCGAGTCGCTGCGTAGCAAGGGGGTGTTGTTGCCCACCGTTGACGTCATTGAGCGTATTTGTGCCGAAGCCATCACCCGTGCCAACAAATGCATTTATGCGGCACTGTCAGATCAGCTGACCCGCGCCCACCGCCAGCGACTGGATGAGCTACTGTTGCACAAGGAGGGGAGCAAGACAACCAAGCTGGCCTGGCTGCGCCTATCACCCAAGAAGCCAAACTCGCGCCACATGCTGGAGCATATTGAGCGCCTGAAATCATGGCAAGCACTTGATCTGCCAGCCAGTGTTGAACACGTGGTACATCAAAACCGTCTTCTCAAAATCGCCCGAGAGGGTGGGCAAATGCGGGCCTTTGACTTGGCCAAGTTCGAGCCGCAGCGGCGCTATGCCACCTTGGTAGCGCTGGCCATTGAGGGCATGGCTACGGTCATCGACGAAATAATCGACCTGCACGACCGCATCATCGGCAAGCTGTTCAACGCAGCCAAAAACAAGCACCAGCAGCAGTTTCAGGCCTCCGGCAAAGCCATCAATGACAAGGTGTGCCTCTACAGCCGTATCGGCTTGGCGCTGATTGAAGCCAAGAAAACAGGCGCTGACCCATTCGCAGCCATTGAATCGGTGCTTCCTTGGGAAGACTTCGCCGAGAGCGTCAGCGAGGCACAAGTGCTGGCCCAGCCCGAGAGCTTTGATTTCCTGCACCGCATGGGTGATGGATATGCGACTTTGCGCCGCTATGCGCCTGAATTTCTGAATGTGCTGAAACTGCGTGCCGCGCCAGCAGCCAAAGATGTACTGGAAGCTATCGAGGCACTGCGCTTGATGAACTCCAGCAACGCTAAACAAGTGCCAGCGGACGCGCCCAGCAAATTCATCACGCCCCGCTGGGCACGGTTAGTCAAAACCAGCAATGGTTTCGACCGCCGTTTCTATGAGCTATGCGCCTTGTCGGAACTGAAGAACAAGCTGCGTTCAGGTGATGTGTGGGTGCAAGGTTCTCGCCAATTCAAGAACTTCAATGAGTACCTTGTCCCTGTCGAGAAGTTCACCACAATGCAACTGGCCGACGAATTGCCGCTGGCCGTGCCAACTGACTGTGACCAGTACCTCCATGAGCGGTTGACGCTGCTGGAATCCCAGCTTGCCAAGGCCAACTTGATGGCGCTAGCCAACGAGTTGCCGGACGCCATCATCACCACAGCCACGGGTTTGAAGATCACGCCACTGGACGCGGTAGTACCCGATGAGGCACAAGCCCTGATAGACCAGTCGGCGGCACTGCTGCCCCACATCAAGATTACCGAGCTGCTGATGGAGGTCGATGGGTGGACTGGCTTTACCAACCACTTCACCCACCTGAAGTCCGGCGACGTAGCCAAAGACAAAACATTGTTGATGACAACCCTCCTGGCTGACGGTATTAACCTGGGGTTGTCCAAGATGGCCGAGTCCTGCCCTGGCACCACCTACACCAAGCTAGCTTGGCTGCAAGCCTGGCACATCCGCGATGAAACCTACAACGCCGCCTTGGCCAACCTGGTGAATACCCAATTCCGGCAACCTTTTGCCGACCACTGGGGGGATGGCACCACGTCCTCATCGGACGGACAAAACTTCCGGGTAGGCAGCAAGGCCCAAAGCACCGGCCATGTCAATCCAAAGTACGGCTCGGAACCGGGGCGCACCTTCTACACCCATATCTCCGACCAGTACGCACCGTTCAGCACCAAGGTGGTCAATGTCGGGGTGCGCGACTCCACCTATGTGCTGGATGGCTTGCTGTACCACGAGTCGGACTTGCGGATCGAGGAGCACTACACCGACACAGCAGGTTTCACCGATCACGTCTTTGGCCTGATGCCCTTCGTAGGCTTTCGGTTCGCGCCGCGCATCCGTGACTTAGGCGAGACCAAGCTCTTCATTCCGAAAGGCGACACCGTCTATGACGGTCTCAAACCGATGATCAGCGGTGAGCGATTGAAGATCAAGCAGATTCGTGCCCATTGGGATGAAATCCTACGGCTCGCCACATCCATCAAGCAAGGCACCGTGACAGCTTCGCTGATGCTGCGAAAGCTAGGCAGTTACCCACGACAAAACGGTTTGGCGGTGGCACTGCGTGAGTTGGGCCGCATTGAGCGCACGCTGTTTATTCTGGACTGGTTGCAAAGCGTGGAGTTGCGCCGCCGCGTCAATGCCGGACTGAACAAGGGAGAGGCGCGTAACGCGCTGGCCAGGGCTGTGTTCTTCAACCGACTGGGCGAAATCCGCGACCGCAGCTTTGAGCAGCAGCGTTACCGGGCTAGTGGTTTGAACCTGGTCACGGCGGCCATCGTTTTGTGGAATACGGTCTACCTGGAGCGGGCCACAGCCACTTTGCGGAACCATGGCCAGGAGGTGGACACCTTGCTATTGCAATACCTGTCGCCACTGGGCTGGGAGCACATCAACCTGACGGGCGATTACGTCTGGCGCTCCAGCGCTAAGATCGGGGCAGGTAAGTTCAGGCCGTTGCGGCCGATGCCTGGGGCTTAACGTACTTTAAATTCCGTTTTCTACAGCGACCCCAGGTTGGTGTATCTAGTTCAAGCAACAATGGAATGCTCGGACAGTCAAAAGAAAATATCTTTGGTTGTATCTACCTATCTAAAAAAGGCACTAGAATAGCCATTATTAATGAGCAAAAATCATCAAGCTCTAGCGGCTTAATGAGCGGAATTATGTCTGGAATTAAAAATGCCGTTCAAGGCAATGATGCAGAATATTCAAAGAAAATGTTCAATGAAATGTTAGCTAAGGCGCAAGAAAAAATACCAGGCTTGCTTGTCGAACTCGAAGAACTTCCTGAAGAAGGCGTTACTCATCCTGATGATGAAAAACTTAAACAACTTGGTTTCAATGTCCCATTGCCACCTGCTCAGCCAGCTGAGATGGTTGAGAATAAGCTTACTAGCACACCTGCAATTGCAACTAATGTAAAAACATCGCCTCCAGCAACAACTCAAACTCAACAGCAAAAAATAGAATTACTAAAAAGTCTGGTAGAACTAAAAAAATCGGGAGCACTAACGGATCAAGAGTTTACCGATGAAAAAAGAAAAATACTTAATAATTGATATTCCAGAATACTCATCTGTGTGCTCACTTTTTATCCGAATCGTTACACCTATGGATGCCAAATTCCAGCTCGCTTAAAGCATCATCCTGCCCAGGCACTGACTTAATTCAACGTTTATTGTACAAAAAGCGGTGATTCGCATTTTGTACAATAAGCATACTTATTATTTGATGCATACTGTCCCTTTATATATATCCCTTTTGCGCCACAAAATATGCACCGATGCTGCATATTTTGCAATCGAGCCCCAGGAAAAGAATAATACTCAGCAGAAGAAAGCCAGCGATTAGATCTAATAGAAAACGAACGAGACATCACAGCCAATACAACACATGCAATTAACATTATCATGCTCAGATTAAGAAAATAAATAACGATAGCCGCTAATAAAAAGATAAAAGTAGCCATATTTACGACTGAATTATGTTTTTTTGCGCGGCGCACCAACTCTTCACAGTAGTTATCATGAGCTATACGCCCATTAGAAATTTTCGGCATTCCTTTATTATCCTGTTCTGCCATTTTTTCTAAACTATTAGATACTTGTCTCGCGGCACGCTCAGGTATTGCTTTAAGCAACAAAGCAACAACCGAAAAAGCGATAACAGCCATAGTGATTTTGAAAGCATGAGGCGTTAGAAATGCATGATGTTTTGCAAGTAAAAAACCGATTATGCCTATAGCAATAGCTAGGCTAACTTTTTGGTCGCCAGTTAATGCTGATTTAGTTTCTGGCTCATTACCCATAATAACTTTCATTTTTAACACCCCTCCTAAGGCTATAAATAACCGATATGGATTTTAAAACTCAACCTCACTCGACACAACATCTGCCTGCTCATAATTGTAGTGGTCTAATAACAGCAGGCACCTTACTAGGTTGGATAATTTACTTAAAGAGAGTCCGTTTAGGCCGAGAAGCGAAAGATAGCCCCGACCTGGACATCGGCTCGCCGCCTCACCACTCAGTGACATGTCACATCAACGTCTACCCGAAACCGTCCAGTTGCGTACACCCCCAATTAGCCCTGTCCGAAACTAAGCAAAATCAATATCGGATGTGCGCTTTGATTCGTACACCGATTTAGTCAAAAACACACGCTTCCCCCAATCGCAATAACGATAATTTCCGTTTTCTGAAATGTTCCCAGTCAGTCAAAGACAACCAATAACAATTGACGCAATGTATCCCAAAGATTACAATCAACCATATGAATTCAATTCACACAACGGAAATTTTCGATGACTGGTTCGCTAGTCTGAAGGATAAGCAGGCCGTGAGGCGTGTACAGGTTCGAATCGATCGCGCCGAAGATGGTAATTTTGGGGATTGCAAACCTGTTGGCAAAGGCGTTTCCGAAATGCGGATTGATTATGGACCAGGCTATCGCGTGTACTTTGTTCAACAAGGAATTGAAATAGTGATCTTACTGGCTGGTGGAGATAAGTCCACGCAATCGAAAGACATTAAAACCGCGTTGGAGATTGCGCAACAAATTGAGGAGTGAGCAATGAAAACGATCAAACTACGAAAATGGGATAGTGCTGAACACCTCAAGACTGATGAGGATATGGTGCTCTATTTTGAAGCATGTCTAGACGAGGCGGGTAATGATGCGGCTTTTATTACCAAAGCACTCGGTACGATTGCACGCGCCAAAGGCATGACACAACTTGCCAAAGATAGTGGATTGGGACGAGAAAGCCTCTACAAGGCCTTATCTGGCGAAGGAAATCCAAGCTTCTCTACTATTCTCAAGGTGATGTCAGCACTGGGTATCAAACTGCACGCAGAGATGGCTCATTCCGCATAAAGCACATCGCAGAACAGTAAGACTCTCGTGCGAGAGTCTTACTCATCGAGGCTAAAACTGGGTGTTTTTGACTAAAACCGCGAAATGTCAATTAAGACAAGAACGTCTTGTGAGCGTGAAACATCGCGCGTTTCATTTCTTTTTGTTGCCGTCAGATTTTTATAGGCAGTGGCCTCGTTGACATTTCTGCCATTATTGATCGGCTTGAGGCATTAACCAGCGGCGGAAAAGCAGCTAATTGACATTTCGCGGTTTTAGTCAAAAACACCCTGAGTGAAAACCATGTCCAGCAATGCTTCTAACGTGATTCCGCCCCTAATGTCGCTAAATTGTAGCTTCGCTCCCAATGAGCCTATTAAGCCGTCATCGTCGAAGCAGGATACTGCAACGGAGACTGCGCCGCAATAAAGCTATGCTCGTCATTAGCGGGTTACGCCACCGTCGCTGCCTAGTGGCTGGATGTCGGTGATGTAGCCGTTGAGGTGGGTGCGGCTGGTGTTCTCATAGCGGCTTAATCATTCCCAAAGAACACATGGCGAAACTTCATGATACCCATGCTATTGAACGCTTCTTCGTTCATTATCCCTCTGTCCCAAACTGTTGCCATGCCGATAAACCCTGCCATGGAGTCATGGATATAGTCTTCACAAAGCTGTTCAATTGCAGGGGTAAGCTTTTTAATATTGATGGCGGCAGCGATTTTGTAGAGTTGCTGGGTTTTAAGGTCTTGTTCGTCGAATGCGATACCAGTGGCTTTAGCCATTGCAATAGCACGCGCTTTCGCCTGAGCGGCGGCTATAGCCGGATCAAAATCGGGTGAATTAGGGTCGCCAACCGCCAGCTCGCCGAGTCGGAAATGAATGGTGTTTTGGGTGGTCTGCAAATAACCCCGATCTGCTTTATTGGCGCGTTTGTAAAACATGCGCTCTGGTAGCGCATTGCGATATTTGAAACGGTAGCTGAGATACAGCGCCATATGCTGTTCCAGCATATGCTCTACCGCAGCTGAGCTGATTTTTGCGTCTTGGGCGTAGGTGTTGAAGGCGGCAATAGTAGCCTGTGTAGGTGTCAGGTCGTCTTTGAAATTCTTTGGTAATTTCTGCCACGCAATTAATGGCACCCCTGATTTCATAGCTTCATGGTACATGGTCATGCCAGGAATGATGCTCAAGTTATCATCAGGCGCAGGAATCAGTCCGAGGGCGGTGGGTGCGTAGCCGCCCCCCAGGTCGGAGTGCGAGCCAGGGTACACCACCTCTTTGGTATTGGCAGGGTATTGCTGTTTAATCCGCGTTGAATCCAGCGGAAAGGTTGCCCGCACCTCATGCCCCGCCACAAAATGCACGCAGCGCTCAATGGCGGGATGGATTTGCAGGCTATTATCAGCCCATTGCTGATGCCCCGTTACCGAGTTGCCGCCCCATAAATTGGCAGCGCCTACTGATGCCACGGTATCGAATATTCCCAAAAAAGTAATGCATAGCGGAATGCCCGCAAATGTCCAGCCGCCATTTTCCTGTTTGCATACCGACATTAACCAATTGCAAAATACCCGTGCTTCGGCAGCCCCACGCGAGAAACCGAATACTGACAGATTGATTTGCTCAACGTGCGGTTTTTTGCCTGCGAGTGCGGCTTTGAGCTGATCCTGCCAGTGGTGTAACACCTTGCGGTTTTCAGCATCGGCTGTCCACGCTTGCATATTGCTAATATCACCAGCCTGTTTGTCTGGGATTAATGGCGCAGTTGTTACATAGCGATAAGGGGCATTCACTACTTGCAACAAACCCCAGATAATGCGGGCAGCACCGCCCGCCGCAGCGGCGGAGCCCATCGCGCTGGTGCTTTTTTCGCCTATTTCAGGGAATGCTGTGCCGACACCGGGAATGTAATTGGCAATGTAACCCCTATCAGGTGCATCTGGATAAGCGTGAAAAAGCTTGACGATATTGCTGTGCTTACGTTTTTCTGGTGGCAAATCATCATAATCCGCTGTTTTATTATTACCTGTACCATCAAAAAACATGCCGACATGTACCTGACCCGAGCACTTGGGCTGGGTGTCTGTAGCCATGGTGCTGTTCATGGCCTGTGCGCGCTGCATGGTTTCCTTAGCAGATAATTTACGATAGCCGTCAGCTGGAAAAGGTTGCGGAGTCAATGCTGTCATAATTATTTTCCTTTACACATGTTTTCAATACCATCCCAACAATGGTTAGGGTCTGGAACTGGATAGGGATAATTGGGAGAGCCTGGCCCCCATTTGGTTACCAACACCTTTACGTCATCATGCGGGAAGAAGTTAATCGCAACCGTATCTGCTTCCTTGTATTCGGGTATATCAACGATTTTTTGTTTCCATGGGCCTTGGACAAGGACATTTTTGCCGTTGCGGATGACCAGTTTGCCTTGGCTGTCCTTTAGCCACGTACCATCCATTTGCCACTTAATCGTGGCTTTAAGGCCAGGGTGCCAATGCTCGGGAATCACTACGCAGCACATGCCGCCTGCGCCACCAGCGTGAGGGTTAACGCCGAGTATGCCGCCTTCGCCGTTGATGATGATGGAGACAATAGGTTCGTCGATATAACTAATCGCACCATAGGAAACGGTCGCGGTAGGTTCTTCAAAACAGCCTGCCAGCGGCAGGCATAGTACGAGAATGAGGAGCAGGGTTTTCATTTTTTGTATCTGAACTTTATTCAACATACGCCTCCAATTCCGAAATAAGACTGCCTTGCTCCCACTTATGTTGCTCCAATAATTGCTGCAACTTCGGGTCAGCCAAAGCTTCATTGTTGGTGAGGCAGCCTAATATGGCGAGGGCGACAATGTCTTGGAATGACTCAACCCTATATTGTTTGGCATAGGCGCATATGTCAGTTATACGTTGGTAAAACTGTGCTCGCTGGGAGTCTGGTACCAGATCAGGCGTTTTCTCATGCAACGCCGCTATCACCGCATCAGGCTGCCCCAAGTCCAGCATCATTGCAACCGCTTCCGCATCTAGCGTGATTTCATCAGGAATCTCTGCATCTGTTTCGGCTAGCGGGATATTTTCCAAATCGCCGCTACGATTAATGATGTACCAGGCTGCGAACTGATGGGTTAATCCATGCCATGCCGCTGGCGGTAGTGCCACGGCCAGCGCGGGTAACACCCGCGTATCAGCGAGGCGCAGCACAAATAATTGCCCATCGTCTGTTTTGACTTTCTGAAACGGACGCCAAGCCTCGGCAATTTCCATTGCGGAATGTTCACTGGCAATCAGACTCAACATAGGGCGTCCCTCGCAGTGTGCAAACAGGGTAACCAGCGCTTTGCGTAAAGGCTCTGGTTCAGCCGTGGGTAGCGCCAGCAGCACTGGGCTAAGCTTGGCGAATTGCTGCATCAGGTCATTGTCATACAAACACACCGACTCACTACGCCAGCGTAAAGGCGCTGCCTGATAATCAAATGCTTGATCGACGACGGCTATCCAATTCAGCGCAGGTCGTTCAGCAATAATGGATAGCGCATGATCAAGCAATTCCCATGCGCCCAAATAGTCATTAGCGAAATACATCAATACTCCTGTTAGACACTGGCTAATGCTGAGCCTGCGTTAAGCGCCTTGAGCAAGCAAGGTATGCAAATAGTGGAAGTGGCAAATTGCGGCAACGCATAATTCATACTAGCACCCCCCGTAAACCCCTTCACCCCAGCCTGCACCAATATCTTACCTGGACACTGCACCGTGATATTCCCCCCAGCAATCGTGATAGCCGCACCGCCTGCGGTACGCAGTGTAATATCCGTCGCCGCAGCAAAGTCGATACTCGCCTGCGCACTCTTCATATCCAGATTGTTTTTAGCTTTTAAACTGATGATGTCGTTATGCGCCTGTATCGTCGTATCGCCTTGTGCTGCAATCAACTGCATGCCCGCCGTCTGGTTCTGCTTCAACCCCCCAGCCGTCAAGCCTATCGCCTGCCCACTGTGAACACGGAACGCCCCACCCGTAGTGAACTGACTATCTGCCGCATTCAGCACATTCAACGTCTCACCTGCGTTGAATTGCACATCTTGCCTCGCCGTCATACTCAAATCATGCTTCGCCAGAATGCTGATCACTGGATCAGTGTGGTGGGGCAGGTGCTGGTCATCTGCCTGCGTGTTCTGTGCTGCCGCATCCCCCTGTGCTGCATCCAGCGCCTTGCCATCCACCATCCCCTGCAACACCTTGCCCAAGGCAGGAATTGGCGCAGCCTCGTCATTCAGATAACTGGCGTTGGCTTTGCTACTGCCCTTGAGCGCCGCAATACCCACACTCAAATGACTATCCGCCAACTGACTCAGACTCGCCCCGAGCGTATTGGCCGTATTCAACAACCCATAGCCCGCAGGCACATCCCCAGCGGTTTGGCGTTGACTGGCACTGTGGCTCACCCCATAACTCGACACCAGCCAGCCCGACCCTGCACGTAATGCCCCCCAGGCATCGGTACGCAGCTCAATCCCATTACCACGGAAACTGCCCCGATAGTTATCTGCCGTATGCAGCAGATGCCCCAGATTCAACTCTGTCCCTGATTGTGTTGTCTTCAACTGTATCCGACCCGCACCATCACTGTCATCAAACACCAGCTGGTTATAACCCGACCCACTGTATTCCTGACTACGGATACCAAACTGCGCAGCAGCGTTGTTATGCGCATCCGCACCCACCCCCGCACCATGCCAGGCAGGCGCATAGCCTGCGGTTAAATTGCCCTGAGCTGACACACTGTGATCAGTTGCCTGACTTAACGCACTCGTATCCGCATCTACCAATGATCCCGCAGGGGTTGCCGGCACACCGGCCTCACCCTGACCAAAGTACAGCGCACCCACTATCACCGGGCGATTGATGTCGCCCTCCATGAACTGGACTTGTACTTCTTGCCCGATACGCGGCAGGAACTGACTGCCCATCCCGCCACCCGCAGAACGCTGCGCCACCCGTACCCAGCAACTGGCACGACTGCCAGTTTGGTCCAGTGCATCCTGCCACTGGAACCGTATCCGCACCCGCCCCAGCGCATCACAACAAATCTCATCGTTGCCCAACAGGGCAGGGGAACTGCCAGACGCATCACTGTCAGCATAACCATCATCAGCCCCATCAAACCCCACCACCCGTGCAGTCTGACTGCCCATGCCAGTTGGCAACATATGCAAATGCCGTGACTGCCAGGGTCGCCATGGGCGGTTGGCAGGTAATGCGATAAACGCATTGGCATAACCCAGACGCTGGGCAGTCGCCACCAGCGCGGCACGGGCTTCATCCGCAAGCGGGGCAGACAGCGCATCCACATCCTGATCGCGCTGCCTTGCCGTGTTGTGCGCTGTGTCAGCATCATCAGATGATGGCGCTAACAACGCCATCAGCCAGTCCGTCAAAGACGGCACCAGCGTATTGCCCGCAGCACTGCCATGCGCCGCATAAGGCAAATTATTAATCCCCGCCTGCACCACCTGCGTACTTACCCAACTCTCCGGCGTACCAGGCACCCCCACCCGTGGATGCCCGTCTATGCCAAACTGCAACCCCGCCCGCAGACTGCGCACCGTACTCAACCCCGACCAAATCTGCTGCCGTGCCTCCAGCGCCTGCATGATTACCAGCGCATGGCGTTGTGCTTCATCCGCCTGGCTGAACGCATATGCCCCCACATAGTCATAATGCTCTATGGGTGGCAACTTCTGATACTGCGCATCACCGATCACCAGCTGTGTTGGCACCGAGCTTGCCACCACCGACTTCGCCTTATAATCAAAACTCGCCAGCGTCACCCGTGCCGGTATCAACCGGTGCGAAGAAGACAACGCCGTAATACTGTCCGCCTGCTGCTGCGAGCCAGTACCCGCAAAGCGCAACCCCGTTGCTGGTGCAAACGGCACAGCAGGGCAAGCACTGACTTGCGTACTGTCGGCAAACAACACCAGCGTATGCCCATCAGGTGCATCCACATCATCCTGATCCACTCGCCAGCTCAAGCCATCCTCAGCCAGCAAGCGCGTCACAAACGCCAGATCCGATTCACGATACTGCACACAGTAGCTACGCACAGGCAGGGCAGACAACAGCGACAGCGCATCATTGCTCCAGTCCCAGTAGGCACGTGGGGCATAATCGGCAAATACACTATCGACTATCGCCAGCACTGACTGCTCCTGCCAGACCCGGCTATGGGTGGCATGGCGTAGATCTTCCAGCCAGGGGGATAAGCGCAACTGGTAACGGGTTACGCCACCGTCGCTGCCTAGTGGCTGGATGTCGGTGATGTAGCCGTTGAGGTGGGTGCGGCTGGTGTTGGCTAGGCTGATGTGCAGGGTGGCGGCGCGACCCATTGCTAATTGCAGGGGCAGGTCTGGGCGGCGTGAGAGCACGAGAATGTCGGTGTAGGGCACCTGGTGCAGGCGGTCATTGCTGCTGAAGGCGGCAACCAGCAGGCCGTTGTTGTCTAGCCAAGGAGTGAGTTCATCGGTATCGGCAAAGGTGAATTCATAGAGCCGTGTGTCGCTGCTGTAACCTGCTATTGCGGCTAGGCTGTCAAATGCGGTGGTGTCGTTGTTATTCATCATGGTAACTCCAGACTCAACAATAATTATTAGTTATGCATGCGCATTCACGTCATGAACATGCCGTTCGTGAATGACGGTGTAGCTTGATATTATATGCTGTGTTTAGATACTTATTGCGTATAAGTTTGTCTGTCATGAAGCAAGCACCGGGAAACATGGCCGCCAGCCCACAATGCGCGGGGGGTTACACACAAATTCGTGTGGATGTTGTTTATAGGCAGGTCACTCGCTGCATGTTGGAACAACATAAAATGGCCTAACCAGCAACGGAACATGTCACGCAACCGATGCCATTCCCCAATAATGCCGTGGCATAATACGCAACGGCACACGTGCCGATACTATCCATCAATTTCCATAAACAAAAGAGAGCGACCATGAACAAGAAAGAGCTAGTGGCATTCATTGCCAAGGAGTCAGAATTAACACGAGAGTCAGCAGAAAACGCATTAAATGCCATCATTAGCAGTATTACGGATGCCCTTAAGAAAGGCGATGATGTGGCATTAGTGGGCTTTGGTACATTTAAGGTGTCTAAGCGCGAAGCGCGTACAGGACGCAACCCTAAAACAGGCGCCGCATTGGAAATCGCTGCCCGCAATTCACCAGGGTTTAGTGCTGGCAAGGCATTAAAAGAAGCAGTTAATTAAAGGTTGCATGGCCAGGTATTGGGATGACGCTCAATGACTGGCTACGACCAGACTATCCAGGCATTACTTAGCGTTTGAGGTTGCGATAAAAGTTTTCATGTGGTGCTATCGCTTCTAGATAAACCAGCTGGACATTGTCGTCGAGTGTGTAGCCCAGCAGATAGAGCTGTCCTTGACTGTTGAATTTGTAAACCAATAAATTGACGAGATCGCCTTTTTTGCGATCACCGACGGCTGGGTTCTCAGCCACACGCTTGACTGCACTATCAACGTCAGCGGCGACATTGTCGTGTAACTTTTTATATTGACGCGCAAACCGCCGCGTCTGTTCAACGGTGTAACTCATGCACGCTGACTGCGTGGTACGAAAGGTGTTGTCTGTTTGCGTGGCTCACGCATTGAAGCCAGTGATTCCGCCACAAAACTCACAGGTAGATCAGGATTGTCGAGTGAAGCCCGGCCCACCATAGCCCAATACTCAATCTGTCCCGCAATTGTTCGGTGCTCTACTTTCGCTTCGCTTCGCGCTAGTTCATATAATGCATCGTCGATTCTAACTGGCATGCCCATCTTTGCTCTCCAAACATAATATAACTACAAAAGTAGTAATATTGTAATGCCGAAGAATCGTAATTGCAATTCATCTATCCCAATTATCACAAAGCCTGAACAGGAAGATTGTGACAAGTCACCACAAACAGAAATACGCTCGCACGCGATTCTGCAAAACAACTGTAAAACCAAAATTAACAATCAAAATAGGCAGGTTTTGGCGACGCGCAATGGCGCGAGGTGCCGCCGAAGCGGGGCAAGGCGTACAGCCGCAGCCCATTTTGGCGCAGACAAAATGCTGGGTGGAGCCGCGCAAAGGAAAATTGCCAGCGTAGCGTCGGCAATTTTAGCGCACCCAAGTGCGCGACTTTGGGTGGGGGGCACAGCCCCTGCGCCGCGCTTTGCGGCTACCCCGAAACACGATGACGACAGTCAATTCTGCGGTAGCGGAATCCAGTAAATTGGACTAGTGCCAACTAGTGCGATTTGCGCAGTCGGGTTGCGGGGTAGCCGCGAAGCGGCGGGGCACCCGAGGACGACTAGTCCGCTGGAGGAGGCAAAGCCGACGAAAGGCTGTAAAAGTTTTGAAATTTTGCGTCCAGCAAAATAGCTATAATAAACGCGTAGCGCGGCGTACAGCCGTTTTGCGCAGCAAAATTAGATTATGGCGATTCAAAAGCTTTTGCAGCACAAACACAACAACACAATTTAAAAAATAAATATAGTTTACAACACCATACTAGCATGTTATATTAGATATATAATTTCAATACATTATCTAATTATGAACAATAACATAGAATCTAATTTAAGCACAGCGCGGGAAAAGTTTAAAGCCACGGGAAAATCACCAAAAGCTGTTGGCCGCGAGAAAGAAATCGCCGCGCTTTTGTGGGTATATCGTTTCGGTTTTTCATCCAAAAAAATCGTCGATTCTTTAAATATGACAACGACTACTGGACTATCAAATCGCCTGGTAAAAAAAGAACTATTAGTAGAAACAAAAACGGCGAGCGGTTCTCCGCCAACTTTTTTAACTTTATCCAGGGCTGGTCTTGAAATTGCCACCTCACATTCAAATCAACTTTTGAATTACCAGTTGGATCCGTATCGATCCAGGCAAGATCATTTTAGGCATGACCTGTTTATCCAAAAAACAGCTTTGAAAGCAATCAAGAATGGACACACCTTTCTGACCGAATCAGAACTCGCAGAAAAATCCGTCGCGGGTGAAAAACAGTTCGATTTAATTATTATTATGTCCGACAAAAGAACAGTTGGCGTTGAAATTGAACTTTCAGCAAAATGGGAGCGCGACTTGGACTTTTTTGTTCGTGGTTGCTCGCTTTCAATCAAAAATAAAAAGGTCGATCTGATCCAGATTGTGTCCGATTCAAAAGCCATTCTAAATAGATACCAAAAAGCATTGTCCCCGTCTGCAACCTACGCAAAATGGACCAAAAATAGTAATGGCAAATGGGTAAAAGAAAATGACTATCTGGTTGGTGAAGAAGTTGAAAATAAGATTTTTTATGAACTGATTGAGGTTTGATATGCGAATTATAAAAACAATCATGACAATGTTAATGCTGACTGGACTGTTAACTGGTTGTCACGACGATGACGATCTTGCAAAGATCAAAGACCAGCAAAATCTGATTGGCAAATGCAATGATCAATTAAATGACGCCGATGCTCGAATAAATCAAATTGTTGATAACCGCGTAGCGAATGAAGATCAGGCGATTATTAACGGTTGTGGTTATTCATTTGGCATTTTTAATAATCTAATTCCTAAAATAATTCCAGGATGTGATCCCGCATCAGTCGCAAAAGCAACAAAAGATGCGAAAGCAGATCCATTTTCAGATGTTTCAAAAGCAGTATTAAAGGATACGTACTGGAAAATAATAGGCTACAGATGGTTCTTTTTTATCGTCACTATCGCAATCATCGCCATCACATTTTCCGTTATATTTTACTTCTTTATGGCATTTAAGAATACAAAAAGACGTGAGGCTGAATCAGGTGACATTAGCACGTTAGAAAATACGGTATCGCAAAAAACAGAAGAAAACAATGTATTGAAACAACGCGTAGCTCACCTGACAAACACTGTAAATCAGTTGCAACAAAATGAAGAAGATGACACACCAGATGAACGTGATGAGCGAATCACTGAACTTGAAACCCACGTTGAGAAACTTAAAAACCAGCTCGACATTGCCCACACAGCACTCGAAATGAAAAAGCTGTTTTAAACATTTAATAGTAGTGGTGATGATGTTTTTGATGTACATTAACATCATTAATGATGCAAAAATGGAGATAGCAATGCGCACGACGGTTACTATTGATGATGCCCTCTATGAACAAGCCCTGGAAATGGCCGATACGAACATGGATAAAGCGGATATTTTCAGAGAAGCGATTAAAACTTTTGTACGTGTACAAGCCGCCAAGCGGCTTGTCGCACTAGGCGGCACCATGCCTGAAATTCAAGATATACCGCGCCGCCGTGATCACGCCGCTTCGCAATGAATGTACTCATTGATACCTCGGTGTGGATAGATCACTTCCGAAACGGTAATGATGTATTGGTTAATATCATAGAGCTAGACCGTGCATTCACTCATCCAATGGTCATACTCGAACTTGCTTGTGGAACACCACCAGCACCCCGCATCAAAACGTTAAATAACATTAGCTTTTTGCAATCCTGTAACCAGGTAAGTCTAGGTGAAGTCATGCAATTCATCGAACATGAGAAACTGTATGGCCTTGGATGCGGATTAGTAGATATTACATTACTGGCATCTACGCTTATTACACCCAGTACTGAATTATGGACGCTTGATAAGCGACTTGCGGATTTAGCTGTACGCTTCGGTGTCGCTTTTGAGCCGATGCTGCATTAGCTACTCCTTGTTTTTGTATAACGTCAGCGAAGAACAAAATACGATCAAAATTAATCGTCATCTCACAAAATTTAAATTTACAGTACGTCTATTACATCACGTTTTCAATGTTTTGTTATAATGAAAACAACAATTAATCATCACGAAAACAAAATTTCATGAAAATAAATCAGGCAAAAGAGTATTTTGAACTAGGCATCATCACTAAATTTTATGCGGTGCGTGACATTAAGCCAGGCTGCTGGATTTTGTGTATCGAAGGTCAACAGGATAAAAACTGGACGTTACAAACCGCACTTGGAAAAACAAAAGTGTTTGCCACCCTGGATACGTTAACCCGTGAAATAGAAACCATCATGGGTAGTCATGTATCCAGCATTGCTTTTGCTATCTGAGATGACTGAATACCTGTAGCAACATCCTTTTGTTGCTTACCAAAGCCAATTTAACGCCGTCAACAAACCCAAAACTAAATATTGCGATGGTTTTCATATTAACTACTCCAGGTGAAGATATGAACAATCATGCTAAGACCATTCAAATGATGCTTTATTCATTATTTTCCTGAATATTTTGTTTCTTTTTGTGATCTTCAGCACGATGCGTG
Source organism: Sulfuriferula nivalis (assembly GCF_009937995.1). NCBI lineage: Bacteria > Pseudomonadati > Pseudomonadota > Betaproteobacteria > Nitrosomonadales > Sulfuricellaceae > Sulfuriferula > Sulfuriferula nivalis. Next base: position 22,325 of record NZ_AP021882.1, on the reverse strand, counting down.
TTCGCGTAGATAGCAATTACAAGCAGAATAAGGGTTGCAGCAACTAAACCGATTAATGAATTAATAGCCATTTTCATACCCTTTTACAAATACAGAAGATTAACTATCTCACAAAAAACCCGTCCTGAGGCGATTTAAGCGATTAAAACAACCAAAGACATACCTGACTACCAGAGCGGTCAAAATAATCGCACCAATCAGCCCCTGACCATGCCAGAACGTATCCACAAAGCCAAAGCCCACCCGCCTTTATGCAAGCTGGTTTTAAAATGGTTAAATAACTAAGTTTAATATGGGGTCGCTTCAGAAAACGGAAAATAAAGCACGCTAAAGAATATTCGATCCAAGTGAAATTTAATTTTGCCGGAAAGATCCCCGCTTATTTATTTGGTGTTGGGGCTGGCTGATAGACCTTGTCTTCGACAGAAGGCGCGCGCAACATCAAGGTCTCCACAGGAGGGAATACCTTCGTCACTGCGTGATACACCCCTACCGGAAAGCAACAGAATTCGCGCTCGTTGATTATCGACCGCTTGCCTTCCACTTCAACCTCGATTGAGCCTTTGAGCACAATGAAACACTCGTCGCTTGTGGTGTGCATGTGAGGAATTTCGCCATCACCGACCCAACTTTCGTTTGTATTGTTATACCAAATCTGGAGCTGGTCAGACCGAAAGCCAATTTCATCAGGTGGTTCACGTCCAGACAAGAGTGAGTGGCCCGGTAGTTTTTTATGATGTAACAATGTCATGTAGTCTTTCTGCACACATTTAAAGTGATTGCTATTGCCAGTTTTACTACCTGTCGGCTCGTAATAAGGCGTTACTTGACGAAAGAGAGGTTAAAGTACGATAAGCGTATATCATTTACACCGCCCAACATATCCCGATCCTCACGAGGCAATAACGCTATACTCCAGCGCCCAATAGTATTCCCACTCGTGATAGTGAACATTGTCGACGATACCGGCAACAGCATCACGTAGCTGCTTCTCTGTAGAAAAGTTCTTCAATACTTGATGCGTCGTGCCATCAGCGAGACTTCGTATTTGATAGGTATTTCCATCAGCATCTTGATTTGAGATTGGAGTGCTGCTGCCTTCGACAAACCGATTGTCCATGAGCACAACCTTTGCCCCAGGGCAAAGAGCCTGGTTGAAGCTGAGCAAAAATGAGCGAACTGAGGATATGGGAACGTGAGAGAGCCAGAATCCTGCAAAACCACCGGAGGGTAGCGGAGTGAGTGTCGGCAAGCTATATGCGTTACCTTCTACGAACTGGACATGTTGAGCAGGTACCCGCACTCGTGCAATCTCCAGAGTTTCGGGCGAGGAATCTATGGCATAAATACTTTTAGCCACCGGTGCGATGAACTGCGTCCAATGTCCAGTGCCACAAGCGATCTCAAGGATGGATCTGCCTGATAACGCTAACGGCAGCCAGCTTTCGATAGACCGCAGATCGTGCTGACGTTCCGGCTTTAGATACACACGGTCATACTCTGGTGCTCTGGCCCCGTAGTACTGTTGCATCGTAAAATTACTCATGCACTCCCTCTATGCATCCCGTCATCAAGCCGGATTTTTTGTCCGAATGAAGTATACCCTAACCGGATGTCAGGCATACTATGCGAACACCGTCAGGATAGAACCGTAAACCATATTTATTGACACAATCTGCCAAAGGTAATAGATTTCAGCCTGACACTTTTACTTTTGGAGTCATCTTGCAAGGTCAACGTATAGGTTATGTGCGAGTCAGCAGCTTTGACCAGAACCCTGAGCGGCAATTAGAGCAGGTCAAGGTTAGCAGGCTATTCACCGACAAGGCTTCAGGCAAGGACACCCGGCGTCCAGAGCTGGATGCGCTGTTGGCTTTTGTGCGTGAAGGTGACACGGTAGTGGTGCACAGCATGGACAGGCTGGCACGTAACCTTGACGATCTGCGTCGTCTCGTGCAGAAGCTGACAGGTCGAGGCGTACGCATCGAGTTTGTTAAGGAGGGACTGCTCTTTACAGGCGAGGATTCCCCAATGGCGAATCTGATGCTGTCAGTGATGGGCGCCTTTGCCGAGTTCGAACGTGCTCTGATACGCGAACGCCAGCGTGAAGGCATTGCGCTGGCGCGCCAGCGTGGCGCCTACCGTGGGCGAAAGAAAGCGTTGTCGCCTGAACAGGCCGCCGATCTATGCACACGCGCTGCTGCAGGTGAGCAGAAAGCGCAGCTTGCCCGTGAGTTTGGTATTAGCCGGGAAACACTGTATCAGTATCTGCGGAGAGGATGACGCCAACAATGGGTTGTCAGTGCCACTGCTCGCTCACCTTGAAGCAAGTGCATCATAAAGAATTAACCCGGCAACAAACGGTTGCCGGGTTAAGTAGTACTGCCAGCTTGGCTGGCTTATGCTGATCAATTATTTCCCGATTTTTTTGCTGACGCTATTTTCTTGCTTGTTCAGTGTATTTTGTTCTTGCTTGGTAATGTGGCCTCCATTATGCGCCGCCATGTTGCGTTCTTCCTGACGGATTTTATGATCTGCTTTATGCAGCTTCTCAGCTTTCTGTTTGCTCATGTCACCTTCCTTGACTTCACGATGGATGCGCTGATCCTGTTTAGCCAAACGGTCATTGACCTGATCGCGGGCAGGGTGCGTTTTTTCAAATTTGGTTTCCGCCATGGCACTGGTTGCGCTTATGCCAATGAATCCGGTTAATACAGTGATTAAAATAGCTTTGCTTGAATTTTTTAACATGACAATCTCCATAACGGTTATTTTGTTGAATAGCAGGCGCTACACTGCGAATAACGCCGGGAGGGGGCTTGTGTTGACGATACCTGGTTACAGTCTGTTTCCGCCTGTTTCAGAGGTGTTTCAGTACCCGTATTGGCAGTGCTGTTAATTATTATAATTATTAAGATGGCCAGGACACAGTAAGGCATAGCTCAAGTCCAGAACCTGCTCCTTTTTACAGCAGGTTACCAGCTTAATTCATTGTCCTGAAATTGGGGTCCACTTTACCCATCGAGCTCTGTTTCATTCCAATCAGGTTTATATCCTAGTAATTTTTACAGGTTTTTCTTAAGTGTGGATCCAAATAGAATCTCGCTACGAACTTAACCGATAATAATTAGGAAATCATAAATGCTCAATATCGAAAAAATCGTTAATCAGATCCCACCATTACAAAACTGGGATTGGCCTCCAGTAGTACATCAAGCGATGGATAAAGGTTTTAAACAATTTATAAATATGAATAGGGATAACCAGGAGGAGTTTCTTAATAATTTACGTAATGACTCTCTAGAGCATTCGCGGGTTCTCAATGAGTACCTAGGTATTGTTTCAGGTTATTTTTTTGGATATCAGGATAGTCCTTTATATTTAGATATTGATGATGAGTTTGAGATTGCGATCATAGCTGCAAAGATAGTACTTGAACGCGAAGCCAAAGATTATTGGCTACAGTTGCCCCACTTAAAAGAAATTACTACTGTTGAGGACGCAGTAGGCCATTTAAGGCAAATAGCCGCTGCAAACCCAAGCCTAACACATTCACTGTTTCCCTATCTCCGGAATAATGCAAGTTCAGAAGCCATGAGGGTATTTCTTTGGAACGAAATTATTCGAAATGAGGTAGTCGACGATGAAGTGGCTATGTTAAGTGTTGGTATGCAAGGATTAATGAAGATAAGCACTGTATCCAACCTATGGGATGAGCTAGGCCATGGCAGCCTACGTAATTTTCATACCTACTGGCTACGTAGGTTACTAGATGGGCTGGGGTCAAAGCAGGATTTCATGAACTACCGGACAAATAACCGACCTTGGTTTACTAAAATTACCACAAATATATTTAATATCCTTCTTTCCCGCCCAGGCTTGAAGTACATGAAGTATGGGTGGTTTTTGACAAATGAGGGGTGGGTCGAGCCGCACTTTGAGGAAATTGTGGCGGGTATGAATCGAGTGAACTTTTTGAAAGATGACATTCAAATCTATTTCACCGCGCATATTTCAATCGACCCTGTACATACGGAAGAACTTATTGACGGGTTGTTACATCAGACTCCCACTCTTACGCCTAAGGAACTCCAACACGTAGTAGCTGGAGCACAAATGGCGGTTGCGGCAGCTAAAATCCAATATGACCACGTATTGCAGTATTTGATTGAAATCACAACAAATCAGCCCGACATTTGCCAAGCTGTGAATCCAATACACGCGACTGTGGAGGCCTGAGCATGCCTCAAACTTCAACGATTGACGATAGATTTCGTTTGTCGAATATACAAATATTCCCCCAGCGGGTGAGTGTCGACAAGATTAAACTTAATACGGGTACTGGTTCCGCTATCGGCCACCATGGGGAAGTTCTTCAGGGAGCTATCGAACGCGAAGGAGAAAACATCCGTCGATTTTTAGTTACTCTCCCATGGCCAAGTATTAAATCTCACTCAAAGTTCATCCCGGTTTATAACGGGGAGCTTGTGATTGAGCAAGAATGGAAATCCAAATCCAAAAGAGCTGCAGCTCTTACCATGCTTTACCTTGGAATTGAGGGCTATGGGGGATTCCTTGAGGTTGTATCTGATGCTTCGGCTGAAATGGGTTTAGGATCATCAACCAGCGACGTCGTGGCCACAATTCGCGCTGTTGCCGCAGCATTTCATCAGTCATTAACAGCTATTGAAATTTCGGAAATTTCTGTTATGGCTGAAATAGCCTCAGACTCGATAATGTTTGAAGATCAGGCTGTTGTGTTTTGCCAACGTGAGGGGATTATCCTTGAATCATTGGTTCAAAAGCTCCCTCCAGCATTCATTATCGGATTTAACACATACCCTAACGGTTCGGGAGTGTCAACAATTCAGATGCCTTTGCCTGAATATGGCTGGCAAGAATTAGGTGCTTTTAGGCCAATGATCGGCTCATTGAGGGCTGCAGTACGGACGCAATCAATATCTTTGATGGGAAAAGTAGCTACGGCCAGTGCTAAACTTAATCAGAAACATTTGCCCAAACCAAATTTCGATGGACTACTACATTTACTTTCGGAGAATGGTGCATGCGGATTACAAGTTGCTCACAGTGGAAGCGTAGCAGGATTTATTTTCGATCCATCAGATTCAAACCTTGCCCAATGGATAAATATTACCAAGAAAGGCCTGACTAATCTTGGCATCGAAAGTATGTGGTATTTCAATACTGCCTGGGAGTCACAATGAGTCTGCAGCCTTCAATTCATTCATGTTTTCAGGATGCGGTACTCTACCCTAAACTATTTAAGTTGCAAGATAACTTATATGCGGCCAGTTTCTTCCTAATGAAACTTCTACCTGCCAAGTTCATCCTTGATAATGCACGGAAGGAAGGGAAAATTCGACCAGGGAGCACTATAGCTGAAACCACTTCCGGTACTTTTGGTTTGGCGTTAGCAATGCTATGCAACCATTATGGTTACAAATGCATTTTAGTTAGTGACCCAGTGTTGGATCCTTTATTAAAAAATAGAATTGAAAGCCTTGGGGCTGTAGTGGATATCGTAGCGGAGCCATCCAAAGTTGGCGGCTATCAGAGAGCCAGGCTTGATAGACTAAACGAACACCTTGATAAACACAAGGACAGTTTTTGGCCTATGCAATACGAAAATCATAACAATCCAAGCTCATATGCTTTATTAGCAGAATATTTTGCTACAGCACTTGGCAAAATTGATTGTCTAATTGGCACTGTAGGATCAGGAGGATCTATGTGTGGCACGAGTTTATTTCTGCGCAAAGTTAACCCTGACATGCAGGCGATTGGGGTAGATACAATTAATAGTATTTTATTTGGTCAGCCTGACGGAAAGCGTCTCGTTCGCGGACTGGGCAATAGCATTATGCCTGCCATACTCGACCATACTATTTTTGATGAAGTGCATTGGCTTAGCGCCGAAGAAACGTTTGCAGCTACTCGAAACATACATAAGCAACATGGACTATTTGTAGGTGCAACTGGTGGCGCTGCCTACAAAGTTGCCAAACATTGGGCAGATAGACATCCAAAACTCACTACAGTTTTTATATGTGCAGATGAAGGGTATCGATACCTCGACAATGTTTTTGATGACAACTGGGTTGATGCCCAAAACCTGAACTTAAATAGAGCTTTCCCAGAACCTTTAATAACCTCCTCACCTTTAAAGGAAATGAAGCAATGGACAATGATGGACTGGGGTAGGCGTACTTTACAAGAAGTTATACAAGCCAATCGATCAAATGTAGAGGTCATGGCATGAAAATTAAAAAGTTCATTTTTGTTGAAAGCAATACCAGTGGGACTGGGCGACTTTTTATTCAATCAGCCGAAGATTTTGGGTTCAATCCTGTGGTATTGGCCGAATCGCCAGAGAAATATGATGGAAAATTTCCTGAAGGTACTCAGATACATCAAGTTAACACAGGGTCAGTACAAGCACTTCTCACTTGGATTGATGAAAACGCACCTGAAGGTATCGCTGGTGTCTATTCCTCCTCGGATTACTTTGTCGGCATGGCGGCTGAATTGGCTAATATACTGAACCTTCCATCAGGTTCAAGTACTGCGATTGCAGATTGTCGTCAGAAATATGTACAGAGGCAAAAGTTATCTGCAGCTGGACTTCTTATGCCAATATCAATACTTGTCAACTCACAACATGAGATTGAAATGGCTTATAAAAAAGCTGGGCCTAACGTTGTTATAAAACCTCAGTCTGGTTCTGGAAGCTTTGGAGTTCGCTTTTCTGACAATCTTGCCGATACCATCGCATGGGCGAAATCCTTATTAGCGCAAGGACACAACGAACGAGGACAGCCAATTGGTGGGGTTCTTATAGAAGCTTATTTGACAGGTAAAGAATATTCGGTTGAGGCTTTTGATGGTCAGCCAATAGTTGTTACTGAAAAACATCTTAGTGAAATGCCGTTTTTCGTCGAGATTGGCCACGACATGCCCGCGGCTGTGCCTGATGATGTTAAAGAAAAACTAATGAAATGTGCTCAAGCTGCCATCGCGGCTTTAGGTCTCCAATGGGGTCCAACACATGTCGAATTGCGGATGACATCGCGCGGGCCAGTAATTATTGAAGTGAATCCCCGATTGGCTGGAGGATTCATCCCCGCTTTGATAAAAATTTGTACTGGAAACGATCTGGTATCTGCGACTATAGCAAAGGCAGCTAGGTACGAAGTTAAACTGCAAATTGGCTTGACTAGTCATGCAGGTATACGTTTTTTTATGATTCCAGACTGTGGAAAGCTCATTAGCATATCTAACTGGGAAGCTTTATATAATCAGCCGTTTCTGGTTGATGCTCAGCTTTATGCACACGTGGGGGACAAGCGACAAGTACATAATGATTTCCGGGATCGTATAGGGCATGTTATTGCTGCAGGAGACTCCAGAATTAAAATCTTACATGCACTCAAAGAGGCATGCTCCATTCCTGATTTTATATGGGAACCACTAAATGGATGACACAGGTCGTATAAAGAAAACTATTGACCCGGTATTGCAATCAATTATCTTCAAAACACCTGACCGTAAAGTGCTGCTTACAGAATTAGGTTATATAGCAGAAGTTGATCAAGCTCATGTTTTGATGTTGCTTAAATGCGGTCTAATAAATCAAGCAGATTCGGCTAAATTACTTGCCGAAATAGGATATCTCTTAAGAAGCGACTTCGAGCCACTTAAGGATGTGCATCCTGCTAGAGGCCTCTATTTGATGTACGAAAACTATTTGATAGAAAAGCTTGGAATCAGCGTAGGTGGAATGTTGCAGACAGGAAGATCTCGTAATGACCTCTCGGCAACTATTACTAAAATGAAGACACGGAATGAGCTGTTCTCCTTAATAAAAGCAGCCCTTAATTTGATTGAGTCGTTAGAAATGCGAGCAAAAAAAAATGGAGATGCAGTATTGCCAGGCTATACGCACTACCAACCAGCTTTTCCAATCACTTTAGCCCATTACTTTAATGGGATTTCTTATGCTCTTGTACGTGATATACAAGCCCTTTTAGTTATCGAGGGTATGCTTAGTATCTCTCCGCTTGGCGCGGGCGCGGGGGGGGGCACTTCAATTAGCATCGACCCAAACTATACCGCATCATTACTCGGATTTTCCTCATCTGCCAATAATTCGATTGATGCTATCGCTAGTAGAGATTACATATTGAGAGTGTTATCTTCTTCGGCGATTATGGGATTGACTCTGAGTCGGTTGGCAGCGGACCTTCTGTTATGGTCTACTCACGAGTTTGGATTCATTCGTCTTCCGGACGAATTGGTTGGCTCGAGTTCAATGATGCCCCAGAAGCGAAACCCTTTTCTACTCGAACACGTTAAGGGCCGAAGTGGGTCGCCAGCCGCTGCCTTTCAGCATGCCTTGCTGGCGATGCATGCTACCCCCTATGGAAACTCGGTCGCAGTAGGTACAGAAGCTATCAAAGGATTTGACCTAGCCATGGAGGAAATTCGATCGGCATTGCTCATTCTTGAAAGACACATTGTAGTACTTGAGATAGATTCTGAGCGGATGCTTCAAGCTGCTATTGATGGAAATGTTTGTGCTACTAATTTGGCTGAATACCTTGTTTTAAATGAGGGATATGATTTTAGATCAGCACACCATCAGATTGGCGAAAAGATTACTGCCGCAGAATCTGAAGGGATGAATGGAGTCCAAATAGCCGCAGAGTATTTGTGCAAAGAATTAACCAAGGATGAGTGTCGTGAAAAGTTCTCACCCATAAATATTGTCGCTTCAACGATGTTTGGTGGAGGACCTGGACATAAAGGTTGGTCTAACGAACGGATATGCTTCAATGAAACTCTAGTAGAAATAAGAACTAAGTTAACAAAAGCCATTAATCGCTGTAACAAATCTGATAAAACTAGGCAATTACTTGTAAAAAAAACTATCGAAACAGTTGCACAATAAATATCTAATTAACTTGGAGAAAACTATGACACAGCCCTCCCAATCCCCTTCCAGCTCAATTCCATTTATAACAGGATTTGCTGCTCAGCGAAGCTTGCCTTATGCAGAAAGCATACAGTTTGCAACTAAAAATGGATGTAAGATGTTTTATGTAGAGTGCGCCTCCCGAGTGGATAGTGTGACCAGTTTTTGTGATGATAAAGTATCAAAACTCATCACTCTTGCTGCATCGAAAGGCGTCCACCCCATAGTTCACGGGAATTATCGCAACCCCCTCAGTAGTGAACTCGACTTAGTGAGGGAGGCTGCCGTTAAATATGCTACGCTTGAAATTGACCTTGCCCAGAAGCTTAATGCACCCCTTATCGTACACGGATCAGGCCTTTTTACTCATAACATGATTAATGAGTATAAGGTGGGTGCACTCAGCGCTTACAAATCATCTGTCATTGCTCTAGCTGAATACGCACAGCAAAAAGGTGTCGAAATCTGGGTGGAAAATTTGGAGTATTACTCCGATAAGCATCCATTTTATACAGTTTATTCTAAGTTGAAAGAGTACGAGGAGCTACTTGATGGCTCACCAGCTAATGTTAGGATGATACTTGACGTTGGTCATGAGCATATATCAGGTGATCCAATCATTACATTTAATAAATTGAAGGATAGGATTGCCGCGGTCAGTCTAAACGATAATGACGGTATTCACGATACACATATGGCGCTAGGTAAGGGCACTTTAGACATCAGTGGGTTTCTAACCGCGATGAGTGAGAGTGGCTGGAAAGGAATCATGTCTTTTGAAACTAGAGGTCGCGATCCAAAAGATGAAATTGCTTACGTTGAGGAGATTTATTCCTTCTTGAACAATGAAGAAACCACATATGCCCAATAATCTAAATAAATATAGCGCCCTAGAAAGTTATAAGTATTGGTGGACAGTTCTTAGTTTGTTATTGATTACTGGAGCTGTAAACTTGCAGGTGCCTTTATATCACCAATATGCGGAAATTAATCATGCTTCTCACGCTGTATCGTCATTAGCCTTTGCTGCCTATGTTGCAGGACTTGTCCCTGTATTATTTGGATTTGCTGGAGCTTCTGATCGAATGGGCCGGAAATTAATTATCATTACAGCATTAAGTTGTTCTCTATTAGCAACATTGTTGATGATTTTTTTTTCATCCATGAACTCACTGTTCTTTGCGAGAGTGCTCCAAGGTGTTAGCGTCGGCTTGGCAATGGGCACTGTCACTGCATTCCTGAGCGAGCAACGCCCAGGGACGGAAAAGTTTATATCAGCTCATGTGGCTCTCGCTTCCTCTTTAGGCTTTGGAGGTGGTGCACTCGCAACGACAATCAGTTTAATGTACTCTCAAGAAGGAATTCCAATTAGTTTTTGGATTGCATTAGTTGCATTTCCTATTGTAATGATGGGAATGTGGAAGATACCAACTTCAAATAAACTCAGGAATGTACCACTAACGCGTATTCCTAAATTTATCTCTGGAAATATCTCTCCATATCTTGCAATTTGTGCCGCATGGAGCGTCTCAGGCTTAGTAATAGCTTTGCTTCCGGCTCAATTGGCAATTCACGACTTAGCAACTTGGACCGGTCCGGCACTATTTCTCATAAATATTGCAGGCATAGTGTTCCAACCAATGGCACGGCGACTTACACCTAAAATTAACATGGCTATCGGTTGTGTTTTGGTCCCTAGTGGCTATCTGACGCTTATTTATGGTGCTCAACAAGGTAGCATACTTTATTTATTATTGGGGTCATCTATAGCGGGTGCGGCTTGTTATGGATTTACTTATTTAGGAGGTCTAACATACGTAGTTGAAAAAGCTAAATTGGACAAGGCAAGATCTGTTTCAGGCTATTTTCTTGCCGCGTATGTTGGTTTTTCAGTACCAAGTATTCTACTTGGTATAGTAGCTGACTCTAAAGGGGTATCGAACGCTTTGGAGTCATTTGGATTTTTAATTGTCCTAGTACATATTGTGATATTTATTATGACTATGACTGCTCGTGACGTTATAAAAATCCATATAGCTTCTGAGGGCCTAGATAAATGAACTATCAATTCATGCTTCTTGATGTTTTCACTGGCACGCCATTTGGTGGAAATCCTTTGGCTGTGTTCCCAGATGCACTAGGCATTTCTTCGTCTCTAATGCAAAAGATAGCCAAAGAACTTAATTTATCTGAGACAGCATTTGTAGTGCCGTCTGCGAAAAGAACTGCTACCCATCAAGTGCGCATATTTACGCCAACAAAGGAGTTACCGTTTGCAGGCCACCCTACAATTGGTACTGCTGTAGCTCTGGCATCATCCAGTCTTGGGCCTGATGAATATTCAGTTGAGCTTGTATTTGACGAAGTTGCTGGATTGATACCTGTTAAAGCAATGAAATCGCAGGATGGCACCTTTTCTGCATTTCTTAAAGTTGGACCAGCTGTAATCCAAAGAATGCCGCATTCTTTGGATCAACTTGCTACGCTATTAAATGTTAAGTCAGATCAGATAGAAACTTCCTTTATTGAACCAGCATACGTAACCTGCGGGGTTCCATTTACAATGATCCCAGTTAAATCCAGACAAGTGCTGGAAAATATATCTATGAATTTGAATGAATGGGAGTTGTTAATTAGTAAGTCGCCAGCACCTCAAGTTTATCCATATTTTGTAGATTGTGAAAAACATGAGGCTTTTGTGCGTATGTTCGCACCAGCATTTGGACAAGCTGAAGATGCGGCAACTGGCGCAGCAGCTGCTGCGCTAGGTAGTTACCTAGCGCAAAAAAATAAATCCATGGAGATTCAAACTTGGTCAATTCACCAAGGGGCCCAAATTGGCAGGAAAAGTATGTTACAAGTGAAAATAATCCCTTCAATATCTGGTATTGGTAATGTCGAACTAGGAGGAGACGCGGTCGTTATCGGCACAGGTGAAATCCTTAGCGATATCCTTACTAAGATTGATGTTTCTTATGTAGGGGAGGTAGCAAATGCGTAAGTCGGCATTTATACTTTTTGGAGGGTTTACCCGTTCGCTTTACCACAAATTCATCCCAGTTTTGGCGGAGTTAGATCTTAATGTTCTGATAATCGATTTGCCAAGTAGCGACTGTTACAGAAATGATGCCGGATATACGCCAGTCAAATCCGAAGTTTGCTATACGGAAGGCTCAGATTTATCTGCGATTCTTCATCAGTGCAAACAGTGGGCCATAAAATACGATATCAAGGGTGCATTAAATACAATTGAAGAGTTTACACTTAGCAGTGCTATTGCAATTGATTACCTTCAGTTGAAGGGCCCTAGTATCAAGGCAAGCATCATCGCAAGCAACAAAATCCTTCAAAGAGCTTATTTCTCACAATGGAGCCCCCCTTTTAGCTATATCTCAAAAGGCTCGGAGCTTCCAACGGATATTGCATATCCTGCTGTTATTAAAGCCTCAGACAAACATGGCGGACAAGGAATAGTTTTAGTTGAAGATGAGAGTGCAGCGCTACAGGCTTTAGAAGAATTCAATTACAGAGAACAATTGAATTTCGAAGAATATATTCAAGGTAAGGACTTTTCAATTGAAACCATCGTTTGTAATGGTGTAGTGAAATACGACAACCTTACAGAAGAAGAAAATCTTTTTATAGATGGGCATCACTTGGAGATGGGCTATAACATACCTGCCCAAAAAATTGCACAGGATCGGATTGAAGCAGCTTATGTGATAAATCAAAAAATTTTAAAACGAATGGGATTTCTCGATGGCATCTCTCACGCTGAATATAGGATTACGGCAGAGGGTAAGATATACCTTATGGAGATTGCAGCTCGGCCTCCCGGTGACGGGATATTTGCAATGTATCAATTAGCAACCGGTCAATTAATTGAGGAGGCTATAATTAGAACGGTTTTAGGTGAGCTCGTACAATATCCTCGACCTATTCGGCACACTCAACAAATATATCTGCGTCATACCCTTGGAACTCTTAAAAAGGTTTCGATCCATGATGAGAATATCGTAGTTAATTGCTTTCCTGAAAACAAGTATTACGCTAGAGACCATGTTTTTGATTTATCCTCTCCTGCAACTGTCAGAGAGCTTGTCCTTGAACACAAAATTGGTGCCAAACTTGGCAAAATGACAGGTCCTGAAGCCAGGCTTGGATGGGTTATTCTTGATGCCGCAACATCGCAGGAGCTTGCGGAGTATTCGGCCCAGATTGTCTCTGGAATTGATGTAGTAATCACAAATTAATATGCTTAAAAGCCATACATATCAAGCTCTAGCCACGGGCTCCCAATTTCTTGTTACTGGCGCAGTCCATGGTAATGAGACCTGCGGTACACGAGCCATACGAAGAGTGATGGAAGAGATAGACTCCAATAAGATTAAATTAGTCAAAGGTGGTGTAACCTTTATTCCGGTTACGAACCAACTCGCCTATCATAAGTTATCAAGAGAAGGGGATCGTAATTTAAATCGCAATATGAAAATTGTTTCAAATCCTGAAAATAATGAAGATCACATATCAAATTTGCTAATTCCAATTTTGCAAAGACACGATGTTCTCTTGGACCTTCATTCTTTTGCAGCTCCCGGATGCCCTTTTATATTCATTGGCCCAGAAAATAATAATGGACTGCTGGAGCCCTTCTCCTTTGCTAATGAAGAGTTCGAACTTGCTTTGCAGTTAGGACCTAAAAAAATAATTTATGGCTGGTTGAATGCATTCACTGGAGGTATTCAGAAAAGGCTTGATCGGGTTGGGTCTTCTAATACTGAAGGCATAACTAATTTTTCCCCCAGTCATGGTATTGGAACCACGGAGACTATGCGAATACTTGGCAAGTATGGGGTTACGTTAGAATGTGGTCAACATACGGATCCGAATGCAGAAGTTATTGCATATACTGCAATCCTTAACGCACTAACTTATTTAGAAATAATCGATGCGTCGATATCTATTGAAGTTCCTTCCCACCAAGTATATGAACTATACAAGGTTTATGATCGTGAGCATCTTGGAGATCAATTCACCCATGACTGGGTAAATTTTTCTCCTCTGCAGGCAGGGGACATAATCGCTACAAGATATTCTGGGGAAGAAATTCGAGCATCAGATGCTGGTTTAATTTTATTCCCGAATCCAAATGCAAAATTGCAAAATGAGTGGTTTTATCTGGCCAAAATAAGCAATCGCGGTAATCACAAAAATGCACTTCCATTGGTAGCATAGGGGTGTTGACGCTCATCGAATAATGACCATTTAAACGTAATTATGAGGGGGATGCGGACAAAAACTTGGACTGGTTTATGTTTCAAATCCAAGACTCTGCCGGTATGACCTGTCCTGACTACCGTAGACACACCCACCTCAAATGCCAGCCTGTTGTTTGCTAAATTTTTGTGCGAACACGGCTGGTGCTAAATTGCCATGGCCGCATGACTCTACTTTTAACCCCAGCTAAAAATTGGGGGATTACCCCAAGATATGGCTAATCAAGTTCAATCCAGCACGCGAATATCGCATGCCCATCAACAACCATCGGCGGCCCCGCCCGATGCGCATGAAAACCCGCCTTACGCAGCAGTCTTTCAACTCCAATCGGTGATACGGTAATGATGTGTTTTGCACCATGTCTAGCGGCACAAGCAATAGATTCCCGAAGTAATTCAATTGCAACCGGTGAAGAAAATTGATTTAACGCTGAAGAGGTCTGATTATTAAAATCGATTGCGGCAAAACGTGAAAGCTCCCATATTTCATGAGAGCATGGTGGTGTCAAGCCATTAAGAAGCTGTGGGAATACTTCCCCCAGGAGATAAGGACGGTTTGTTGGAAGCAGCCTTGCGCATCCAGAAATACTACCTTCCTCATCCTGCGCTACGACATATACTGTATCTGCGCGATCAAACTGATCTTGTTCCAAACCATCTTTTGTATGAAGATCCCAGCCCAGCTGCTCAACGAACACTTTATGGCGATAACGATAAATATCAGGGAATAAGCTTCCCGAAAATACTTCTGGTATACCTGATATGACTCGCATCACCACTCCTCCAAAACACGTTGTGTTGTGGAGATATTAGGCTGGATTTCAGCACTTTAGGTAACTGTTAGAATTAACAGATTGACAGATTAACTATATTTATTATTAACACTTTCACGTACCTCTTCCTGCCATTGGAGTTGGTCAATAAAAGTCTCTAATAGTCTTGAGTTTTCAATATATTTTAAGTCCTGCTGCAGATCGTCAACTATCATAATGTTACTTCGTGGTGCCCCAACCCTGCAAACGAATGGGTGTGCTTGCAGCGTATTAAGTTCCCAGTCCCACCCTAGCGTAATGGTTGGTGTGGTCTCGCTAACCCATTCGGTATATCCAGATATCTGCGTAAGGCCCGTCCCTTTTTGGCACTGATCCGGCTCATCTAAATCAATGGCAGACATTAAATGCTTCAACCGAAGCGAGGTAAGTGTCTCCACTGTCATACGCACGTAAAAATCCCAAGATACCTTATCCATAAGAGTAAAGTTACCCAGCCTCATATCGTTGTCAATTAAATTAAACATAATTGTATTTAAAAAATAGAATTCCTTACACTAACATGACATAAAAAAAA
The DNA here is from genome assembly GCF_009937995.1 of Sulfuriferula nivalis. NCBI lineage: Bacteria > Pseudomonadati > Pseudomonadota > Betaproteobacteria > Nitrosomonadales > Sulfuricellaceae > Sulfuriferula > Sulfuriferula nivalis. The sequence continues at coordinate 6,710 of NZ_AP021882.1, read as the reverse complement.
ACCTATTGTTATCTTTAACAGGAAGGGTTTTTCCTACATTGTATACGGTGTAAAGTTGACACCACAGTGTATAGTGGATTCACTCCACTTCAGCAGAGACATATCAATCAAGGAACTAAAAATGACAACCTGGCAAGAAAATCAGCTTCATGCCTTATTATCTGTTGAGTGCGAAGACAAACTCTTTTGTCTGGTCGTGTCCATAGGACGTGAGCTTGGGTTTGACCATTGCGCTTATGGTTTACGTATGCCACTGCCGTTAACTCAACCAAAGCTTGCCCTATTCAATAATTATCCCATAGCATGGCAAAACCAATATCAGGAACGGAATTATATTGCAGCTGACCCGACTGTACAGCATGGGATGCGCTCTACGTTACCGGTCATTTGGACGGAGAGTCTGTTTTCCTCTGCTCGCGAACTCTGGGAAGATGCGCAATCCTTCGGATTGAAGATTGGCTGGGCTCAGTCGAGTCGGGATATAAATAATGCGTCAGGCATGTTGACGCTAGCCCGTGCTGAGGAGCCCATTTCTGAAATGGAACGTCAGGCTAATGAGTGTAAAATGACATGGCTCGCCCAGGCAACACACTCAGTGATGGCGCAGCGACTAACGCCAAAACTGTTGCCAGAGTCCATGATACAGTTGTCTCCTCGAGAAATCGAAGTATTAAAATGGACAGGTGATGGAAAGACATCCAGCGAAATTTCTGACATCCTAAACATCTCCGAGCGTACAGTGAATTTTCATATTGGTAATGCTATTACTAAGCTAAATACACCAAATAAAACAGCAGCAGTAATCCGAGCCGCGATGATGGGAATCTTAAAATAAAATACATACCTGTGCGCCCTTAACAAAAAACCAAGACTAATCTTCACTTCTTCACCTTGGTTTTCTTCATGACGGTACCTTTGTCTGCCAGCTTGCGCACATAGCCCAGTCTGGCTGGAATCTCAGGCAGTGGGTCTGTTCCCCGGCTACGTTTCCATTCGGCCAGGATTAAGGTCTTCAGTTGCTTTACCTGCTCACGGGCTGCAGAGAACCCAGGGGTGCGCCATATCTCATGGATAAGCTGTTTGGTAAGCAGGTCTCGATGACCGCGAATGTCACCAATCAGGCTTTCTCGTAAAGCGGCATAGTGGGCTTTGGTATAACGCCATGTCCACACTGGTTTCTTTGTACCCACCTTGGTCACGCGCACCAGTTCATAACCGCCGACAACAACCAGCCTGTCATCAACCAGGCTGCGCCAGTTTTCCCGAGCGGCTTGTTCTGGGGTAGAACCATCTGTTCGCAATAATACCCAATGGACAACATCGTTCTTTTCATCATGCCAGGCAAGAAATCGAAATGTCGCCTGCCCCTGTTTGCGTAGTCGGCTTTGCTCCATTCGGCCTAAACCCGTGCCGTAGAATAAGGCGAATTTTTCGGCCATGAAGTAGGCTTTTTCACGAGAGATTTGGCCTTGTATGTAGAACGAATAACCATACCTGGACAGATCAGCCAGCCGTTGCATCCAGGCGGTTTTCTTGTCAAATAGGAACAAGGCGTGGTTGATTTGGGGTCTTTTCTGGACGGCAGAGGGCTGGGGTTCTGTCATGGAAATCTCACTACGGAAAAATTAACTAGCAACAAAATTGACACCGAAAATAGCGGCTATGGCAGCTGATACGGTTACGGCTTTTTACTGTTATGTTACATCATATAAAAGCAAAATGACAATGGTGTTACATAGTATATTAAGATTCCACATAAAAATTTGACTTTCTCCTCTGGCAGTTTCAAAATGAGACTGTCACGGGGCGGCCAACCCTGAAATTGTAACACAAGGGGCCGCCAGCCCCAACACACAAAAACGCTGGGAGAGGATTCTCCCTAGCCTGAACTTGCCAGTTCAGGTTAGTACGGTGAAGCCGGATACTTCTAATAGAGTTCGTCCGGCTACGCTGAGCGCTGGAGGCTGAAATGCCTCCTTCGACTCAATCTTTCAAATTTTTATTATGAATATTGGGCGACAACGAAACGGGCTTGTTCAGGAAAGAATTGGACGGTACCTGTCAGCCATGAAAGTTACTGGTGTTTTTTGCCAGTAGCCCACGGGATTTGCAGTAATGCGGATGACGTGGCTCGACATGTGGGCTTATGAGGTTATGGAAACATAACAGGGTCTTGAGGGGAAACCTGGACAGATCGGCACCAGTTGAAGGACTGGGTCTATGGATAGCTTAAGCATGTAATCGTAACCCACAGCGAAAGCTGGAGGGAGCGTTCGAGATGTTATCTCTGAAAACATCAGTTTTTTGATGCGCGGCGGTATTTTGGTAATCAGCGACGTTTGTAGCCAGTAACGGAGAATTTTTGGAATCTTTTTCCCGCGAAACCCAAGTCAGAAATGATGCGGGGTAGGCTTTTAAAGCCAAGGTAAACAAATTAGATGACCGCTAGGAGGATGTGACAGTAATGGAAGAATCCCGACACTTCAAAACACCGAAGAAGGGGAACTGACTAAGTTGGGAATCTCTGACGGCCGTTTTAGCCAAGGTGGCACTTGGTGAGGCGCAAGAGAGGGAGACTTTGCAAGTATGAGGCACGAATGCTGCTGACCAAAGCGGTGGTGATCGTGAGCCTGTGACGAACAGGGTAAGAAAGCAGGGGCCGTATGAAAGGTGTTAGGGTTGAAAGCCCATGTGTGTGTTTTAAAGTGACTTAGATCAGGCTGGAAACCTGGTTGAAACTGATGTTCGCTTGGCCGCGAATGTCTTGCCCTGCCTGGCCGTGGGGTGGTATTTTCTAGAAGATTGGCGCAAAAAATCGTGACAATTGGTGGTAAAAACAAGAATGGACTGGTTTTTCAGAACCATGATTTTTTGTTTAGTAGTACTACCTGTTAAATAAATAAAAACGGGAGAAAAAAAGTACCAACTTTGTTTAAATTTAAGTCGAGACGGCTGAAATTTACGAAACGCCGAAACCCGCAAAGCCAATTTATTTGGTAAAAGCGGGTAAGCAAAAATACCTGTTTTACAGTGTATTTAACAACTTAACCACCATTCCCTCTGGGTCTGGTGGTTTTTTTTTGCCTGCATAAATTACCCGACCGTGCAATTGTCATTCATACCAGACGTGTATTTTTATCACCTCTCGCAAAATCAACCCTCTTGTAATCAAGAAATCAAGATTTGACCAAAAAACATGCGGCTGAAAACACGTGTTTTTACTTACTGTAATTCGCCAAAAAGCGCGAATTACTTGGCACAGAGCCAAAATAAGCCGAGTTCGGCAAAATGATAATTGGGGTTAAATCCCTGCCGCAACTTAGGTTGCATTTTAAGACTCATTTGAGTTGCCTAGATCATGCCGTCTCGCAAAATTTAAGCTTTTAGCCATCCTAATTTGAAAAAATTAGGATGGCTTCCGTACGTCTATTACATCACGTTTTGAATGTTTTGTTATAATGAAAACCACAATTCATCATCACGAAAACAAAATTTCATGAAAATAAATCAGGCAAAAGCGTATTTTGAGCTAGGCATCATCACTAAATTTTATGCGGTGCGTGATATTGAGCCAGGCTGCTGGATTTTGTGTATCGAAGGTCAACAGGATAAAAACTGGACGCTACAAACAGCGCTTGGCAAAACAAAAGTGTTTGCCACCTTGGATACGTTAACGCGTGAAATAGAAACCATCATGGGTAGTCATGTATCCAGCATTGCTTTTGCTATCTGAGATGACTGAATACCTGTAGCAACATCCTTTTGTTGCTTACCAAAGCCAGTTCAACGCCGTCTATAAAACCAGAAATGAATAATGATGTAATGGTTTTCATATTAATTACGCCAGGTGAGGATACGTACGATCATGATAAGGCAATTTAAATGATGCTTTATGCTTTATTTTCCTGAATATTTTGTTTCTTTTTGGAATCCTCGGCGCGATGCGTGTTCGCGTAGATCGCCATAAAAAGCATAAACAAAGTAAACGCACCAAGACCGACTAAGGATGCAATCGACATTTTCATATCCTTTTACAAATACAGAAGATTTACTATCTCACAAAAAACCCGATTTGAGGCGATTTAAGCGATTAAAACAACCAAAGACATACATGACTACCAGCGCAGTCAAAATAATCGCACCAATCAGCTCCTGACAATACCAGAACGTATCCACAAGGCCAAACCCACCTGCCTTTATGCAAGCTGGTTTTAAAATGGTTAAATAACCTTGTTCAGTATTGCCCAAGTGCTCACAAGCACCCGCTTGAGCCGCAGAGCGCGGTTTTGGCGCTCTGGGGTGATTTATGCGGGTCTTGGCGTGGGTTTCATCACGCCTAGACTGGGCTGGCCACTTGCGGTTGAATAACGATTTGTTTTGGTTTTGGCTTTGTTTGTAGGGTTTTGTTTTTAGCGTTCGCTTCTTAAAATGTGTGCGCACAGCGCACGCCTTATTGGGTTTGCGCGCATGGCGCGCGATGCCGCAAAGCGGCATAACACCTTCCAAGACTCACTTACAGTGGTTTATCTCGCGTCCGCCTGTGCACAGCTCAGTTGCACACAGGCTGATAACCCTTCGCCTGTGCACAATCGGCAAGCCGATTCCTGACCTGCACACAGGCTCATCACGGCAGTTTTAAAGCTTTACTGACGCGCTTCGCTTGCCTTAGATTTGTATATAATTTATTTAATAAAAATGCACATACTACGTATAGAGTGAGAAGGGGTGGCCTCCAGGCCACGCCAGGTGAGAAACGTCCCGCAAAACTAACGGTACGAACCGCAAAACGCACCCACTTGACCCGCAAAAAAGATTTGATTTTTGCGTTTTAGTCGCGGATACTGTGCTTATTGAACCGCAAAAAACATTGTAAAATGCGGTTTTGACCAGCATTAAAAATCAAATAGTTGATTTACCAGCAGATTAAAGGCATGAAAATGACACAATCCACAGCAAGGAAAGGCCCAAATCTTCGTAAGCTAGAGTACAGCCCAAATACCAATCCACTTGTTACTGCTGGTGAGATTGATATAAAGCGTCGTAGGGTAAGGACTGGACTTAAACAGGATTTAATCGATCCGACAACAGGTGTTATTTCTGGAATCGCTACAATTCATACAATTGAAGAAAAAGACGATGAGGAGTTTGTTAAGGTATTTGCCGCAGGTGTTAAAGCAATTTATGACTTAAGTAGAACGGCGGCTAGGGTGTTTCAGGCGGTTCTTGAAATTTACCAGGCAGAGCCAATGAATGGCGGTTTTGCTGATAGTGTTTATCTTGCTTGGTTTGATGGTGGATTGTCTGGAAGAAAAATTGATATGAGTGACGATACTTTCACTCGAGGACTAAAAGAGTTGTTATCCAAGGGATTTATCTCACCAAGACAGCCCAATCTGTTTTGGGTCAATCCGTCACTATTTTTTAAAGGCAATCGAGTTATGTTCCTAAAAGAGTATCGTCGGAAATCTACATCGCCAGATGAGAACGGTCGCGCTAAATTAGAAGAAAGTAGGCAAGCTAGGCTAATTGAGTGAAGCTTCTCCTACCTTTTGCCAAGGCAAAACTTGCTTAGGCAAGAAAGGAAGGGGCTTTCACCTAAAATCAACAACAGCAGGCCGTTGGCCTGCGTGACGCTTTATCCACCTCTTGGAAAGGGAGGTTTTAGCTAATGTCGCATTGATGAAAAATTACAAAATATCATTTAATGATTTCCGTATTTCTGTAAAAGTAACTCACGTACTTCGTCGGCTATCTTGGTACCGCGCATAGCGCACTGAGATTTGATTGCGCGGTGCAAGCTCTCTGGTACATCAATTGTTAAGCGCTTCATTGTTTCGTGTGCATCGGCAGCGGTTCGATTTTCCACCCACGCATCGGCGGTTGGTGTGGCTGGTTTGTTGGTCGGTTTGGCACCAATTGAAACTTTCTTTGTACTCATTGTGTAAACCCCAGTAGTTCGGCTACCACGGCTTCAATTTCGGCAGCGGCTGGTCCATCCACATCAATTTCATGAACCGCTTTACCTTGAGCCGCAGCCTCGGCAAAAATTACCCGCTGAGTGATGCTAGCCACTAGTACTTGAACTGGGTAAGCAGCTAAAGCATCGCCCACGTCACGCCCAATTGCAGTATTTGCGATTTTACGATTAACCACAAAAGCGGCTTTAAGCCCTTCTTTGTAAACACGAGCCTCATCAATAAGCTTCACCACTTCATCAGCAGCCCAAATATCGTATGGACTTGGCTGCACAGGGATTAGAACAACATCGGCAGCCATAATGGCTGATCGGGCCAAATCAGTGACGCGAGGCGGTCCGTCGATGACGATGTGATCATATCCATAGCCGATCTGACCGATTTCTTTGTGTACTGTTGGTCTTGGCAATCCAACCACAGAGAAAAGGGGCACCCCTTGTCGTGCCGCAGCCCAATCCAATGCACTGCCTTGTGGATCGGCATCGATCAGCAGCACTCGCGCTCCAGTTCGTGCAAGACTAGCGGCCAAGTTCACGGCGATGGTGGTTTTCCCCACCCCTCCCTTTTGGTTCAAAATCCCGACAATCATTTTTTCACCTTTTATGTTTTTACGTTTATGTGATTTTGCGACTAATCGTAAAATTACGCAAACATAATTAATACTTGGCTTAAAATGGGCACTGTAGAAAACAGAAGAATCGTACGCTAAGGAATAATACCCAGCCTAGCAACAGT